>CAMJKC010000035.1 GCA_946406305.1 uncultured Lachnospiraceae bacterium | reverse complement strand
ATAAAGTGTTTTTTTAGTTCGTGAAATATGATATAATCTAATAGTTATAAGTTTATTATCAATATTATCTTAATGAAGGAGGCATTATGGAAGCTTATGGTAAGCCATTAGATTATTTATCAAGTGTTGAAAAATTTGAAATTCCATTTTTCCAAAGGTCTTATGTATGGGAAGAAAGTAATTGGGAACAATTATTGGAACAATGGGAATATGGGCCTAAAAAACCACATTTTTTGGGATCTATAATTTGTAATAATCCATATAGTTCTGGTGAGCAAAATGATGGAAATGTAGAAGTGATAGATGGGCAACAAAGATTGACAACATTAACTATTTTGTATAAAGTCCTATTTGATATCATGTGGAAAAATTCTACTGATGATATTGAAAAAGGTGGATATAAAAATCAAAAAGATAGAATATTAGGCGAAGACGGTATTAAAATACTACATTCTGATTTAGACAAAAGACCCTATGAAGATGTTATGAATGGTGAGGTTGATATAACAACAATTAATTTGCTGAGTGATACTATAAAAGAAAATAAAGGGAAAAAAAGTAAGGACAGGATTAAACCATCTCATAAGATTTATCAATGCTATAAATATTTTATTAACTGTTTAGATAATAGTGATAATTTTGAGAGATCAAAAGAATTGTGGAAAGATTTGAATAGTACAACTAAGAAATTATTTGTTTTAATTGATATTAATCCAAGTGAAGATGCTCAACAAATATTTGACTGTACTAATTCGGCTGGAATAAGATTATCAACTGCAGATTTAATTAAGAATGCCATATATAAGAAGATTGATGCTTTTGAAGAGATTGATAAAGAAAAACTGAGAAAACTATATAATGAAACATGGAAAAAAGCATTTGAAGAAACTGAAGAGATTAAATCATACTGGGATAACTTAGTAAGTGTGGGAAGAATTAAAAAGAATAATTTAGAGATATTTTTATATTGTGTAGCACTGATAATAGGTTGGTATAATCCAGATGAAGATAGAATAGAAGACCTTTATTCTATATATAAAAAACAAATAGAAGCATATAATAAGTATAGTGATCTTGAAAACTTGTTAAAGAAATTTGTATTGTATGCAAATGAGTATAAAAATGCATTCAATAATGAATTTGATGCTAATGGCGATGTTGTATTATTTAGTGAAAAAGTATTAGTTGCTGATTTGATTATGAAAAAATTAGGAACTACAACTTTTTATCCTTACATATTGAAGTTGATTATAGATAAAGATAAGGATAAAGATGAAAAAATAATAATGTTATGCAAATTGCTTTTAAGGGCTGCAATTTGTAATGATGAAACTACAATTAAAAATTATAATAAAGAGTGCTATAATTTAGTGAGCAATAAAAAGAATATTGCTGATTACTATAATGAAAGATTGAAGACAGAAGGAATAATTGATGGAAATATTGAAGAAGGATTAAGAAACTTAGAAGGAAGAAATTCTTTGGCAAATTTACTTTTGTTTTTACTGGAAATAAAGAAACATAATGATGACAGTGCATATGATGATAACAACAAAGGTTTAGTATATTGTTATTCATTAGAACACATAATGCCACAAAAGTATTCGACACATTGGAGTTTTAATAATGTACCACCAAAAGAATATAAAAATGGTAAATGGATAGATGCAATAAATTTATCTGATGAAGAAAAAGATTTTAATAGAAGAGAAGCAATTTACAAAATAGGCAATATGATATTGTTATCACCAGGTGCAAATAGTAAAAATAAGAATAAATTACTTGGTGTTGAAACTGATAAAAAATCAAAAATATATAATATAAAGACATATGGTTCAAATTTATACATTACATCACAATTTATAAGAGAATATGATGAGAAAAAAATATGGGATGAAGAAACAATTGAAAATAGGACTGTTGATATCACTAAACAATTAATAGAGCAAATACTATAAAATTCCTATCGTGTAAATCTGCACCCCCCTTATCGTGTTATCGTGTAGCATTGTATCAAAGTCGTCGTTTTTATAGAAGCTGCTTGTAAAAGTGATAGTCGCAGGAATATTATTAATACTTTTTATTAAATAAATGAGAATTATGTTTTTATTGATAAAAGATGTTATATTTTGTATAATGTATTTATTGAAAATATAGAGTTAGTATAAAAATATATTTTTTTGTAATGAAATTTGTGGTTTTAAAGAATGGTTTTGCAATAAAAAAAAGGAGGTAGTAGTATGTTTTATGATTACAAAGTTAAGAAATCAAATGGAGAAGATTTAGATTTAAAAGAGTTAAAAGGAAAAGTTGTTATGGTTGTAAATACTGCAACGGGATGTGGATTTACTCCACAATATGCACCGATAGAAGAGATGTATAAAAAGTATCATGACAAAGGTCTTGAAATTTTAGATATACCATGTAATCAATTTGGAGGACAAGCACCAGGTAGTGATGAAGAGATACATGAATTTTGCACTATTCATTACAATACTACATTTGAACAGATGAAGAAGGCTGATGTAAATGGAGAAAATGAACTTCCACTTTATACATACCTTAAATCAGAAAAAGGCTTTGAAGGATTCCCTGAAAGCAAAATGACAAAAATGATGGAAGAGATGATGGAAAAAGTTGATAAAGATTGGAACAAAAAACCAGACATAAAATGGAATTTTACAAAATTCATCATTGATAGAAATGGCAAAGTTGTAGCAAGATTCGAACCTATGGCAGATATGAAAGATGTTGAAGAGTGTATAAAGTCATTACTTTAATGAATTTATATAATGCAGAAAAATTAAGGTCTACTAGATTTTATATAATAAAAAAGTTTATGAGATTGTTTAAAAAGTATAATACAGTTATGGCTCCTGGAGAATATGAATGAAGTTTGAATGGGATGAAGTTAAAAATCAAAAGAATATAAAGAAACATAAAGTTTCATTTGATGAAGCAAAAACTGTATTCTATGACGACAATGCTTATTATGAATATGATACTGAACATTCAATTACTGAATAAAGATTTAAAATAATAGGTATGAGTTATAAAGATAGAACCTTAGTGGTAAGCCACTATGTGAGAAATGGAGATGTGATACGAATTATTAGTGCAAGGCCAGTTGATGAAGAAGAAAAACTATTATATTATAAAAAAATAAGAGGAAAGAAATGATTGAAATTGATGACATGAATATTCCTAAGTTAACTGAAGAAGATTTTAACAGAATGACTAAAAATCCATTTGTTGGTAAATTTACTCCAGAAGAGAAGTTTAAAGCTTACCTTGAAGCTTTTATTGCGGATTATGGTTGGAGCAAAGAACATGTAAATAAAGAAGTTAATGAAGTTTTTGGATAATAAAAATGGAGAAAATGAACTTTTGCTTTATACATATATCAAAGTAAAAAAAGGATTTGAAAATAAAATTATATAATGCAGAAAATTAAGACTGACTAAATTCAGTATAAAAGAAAGTTTAAATGTGAGTATTATTGGAGAATCAACACGGTTCTCCAATTTTATTATTAAAAGAAAATATTGTGACAAAGGATGGGTTCGTAGTGCTCACCCCTACGGTTTTGGGTTCGCAATGCTCACCACTATATTTTAGAACAAAGAAACTGTTTTTATTATAATGTATATAGTAGAAATATTTATTGAAATATGTTATATTATTATGGAACAATATAAAATATAAGGATGTGAAATGTATGGATTTTGAGAAGAAATCAAAAGAGATAAGAAAAACCATTTTACAGATGATACATGATGCAAAATCTGGACATACTGGTGGTTCACTTTCATGTGTTGAAATACTTATAGCACTCTACTATGATGTTATGAATATTGACCCAAAAAATCCAGAGTGGGATTTGAGAGATAGGTTTATAATGAGTAAAGGGCATTCTTGCCCTGCTCTTTATGCTGTATTGGCAGACAAAGGATATTTTGATAAAAGTGAGTTAAGTAAGTTTAGGAAAATAGATGGTCATCTTCAAGGTCATCCAGATTTTAGAAAAGTAAAAGGTGTAGATATGAATACAGGTTCCTTAGGGCAGGGAGCCTCAATAGCGTTTGGTATGGCACTCGCTTCAAAATATAAACACAACAAAAATAAAGTGTATGTCTTGCTCGGTGATGGCGAATGCCAAGAAGGATTAGTTTGGGAAGCAGCTATGGCAGCAAGTCACTATAAACTTGACAATCTAACTTTCATATTAGACCATAACGGTTTGCAGATAGATGGAACAAATGATGAGGTTATGTCTCTTGGTGACATAATGAAAAAATTTGAGGCTTTTGGTTTTTCTACATATAAGGTAGATGGACATAATACAAATGATATAATATCTGCACTTAAAGAAGAAGTTAGTTATAAGCCTAAATTTGTATGCTGCGAAACTGTAAAAGGTAAGGGTGTAGATTTTATGGAAAATAATTATAAATGGCATGGGAAGGCACCAAACGATGAAGAATTAGAAAAAGCACTTAAGTGCATAGGAGATTAGTATGGGAAAAGCAATAAGAGAAGCCTATGGCGAAGCTATTTGTGAAATAGCGAAAGAGAATGAAAAAATAGTTGTGTTTGATGCTGATTTAGCGAGTGCTACACAGACTATAAAATTTAAAAATGAATATGGAGATAGATTCTTTGATTTAGGGATAGCAGAAGCGAATCTCATGGGAACTGCAGCAGCTTTTGCGAGAGAAGGCCTAATACCTTTTGCAAGCACATTTGCAGTATTTGGAGCTGGAAGGGCATTTGAGATAATAAGAAATTCTATAGCATATACAAATTTGAATGTGAAAATCGCACTAACCCATGCAGGGCTTTCTGTTGGAGAAGATGGAGGTTCACACCAATCAGTAGAAGATATCGCAATTATGAGAGTTTTGCCAAATATGACAGTAGTAGTTCCTTGCGATGCCATAGAGACAAAAAAAGCAGTTAGAGCAGTTGCTGAATTTGTTGGACCTACATATTTAAGACTTGCACGGCCTGTTGTAGAAGATATGACAAAAGATACAACAGAGTTTAAAATAGGAAAAGGGATAGTTTTAAGAGAAGGTAAGGATGTGTGTCTAATCGCTTGTGGGCTTATGGTAAAAGAGGCTATTATGGCAAGAGAGGAGTTAAAAAAAGAAGGCATAGATGCCTATGTTATAAATATGCACACTATAAAACCTATAGATGTAGATTTGATAAACGAGATGAATAAAAAGTGTAAACTTATAGTTACTTGTGAAGAGCATTCTATAATAGGTGGACTTGGAAGTGCAGTAGCAGAAGTTATGGTAAATGAGCCACATGCAAAATTAAAAATGGTGGGAGTGAAAGATAAATTCGGTCATAGCGGATTGCCAAATCAATTGTTTGAAGAATATGGTTTGACATATAAGCACATAGTTGATTTGGTGAGAAGAAGCATTTGATATAGAGTGTGGGCTCGCAGTGCTCACCCCTACGGATTTGGGCTCGCAGTGCTCGCCCCTACGGATTTGGGTTCGCGGTGCTCACCCCTACGGATATGGGCTCGTAGTGCTCACCCCTACGGATATGGGCTCGCAGTGCTCGCCCCTACGGTTTTGGGCTCGCAGTGCTCACCCCTACGGATGTGGGCTCGCAATGCTCGCCCCTACAAATATGTGCTCACCCCTACGGGTATGGCTCGCAGTGCTCGTCCCTACGGGTATGGGTTCGCAGTGCTCACCCCTACGGTTTTGGGCTCGCAGCGCTCACCCCTACGAATTTGGGCTCGCCCCTACGGCACGTTTCTCTTAATTACAGGAAAATGAATAATGCATCATATTTTTTTATGTGAGAAAAATGTAATAGATAATATTGTCCGTTTTGAAAAATGTGATGATATTGATGAGTTTAATCATTTAAAAAATTCTCTTAGAGTTAGTATAGGAGAAGATGTTTTAGTATCTATTGTTGATAATAAATTAAATTTTGACTATTTTACCAAAGTAATCAGTATAAGTGATGATGAAATAAATTTTAAAATAATAGATAAAAGAAATGTAAATGAGTTGAAGTATAAAATAAATTTATATCAAGGGCTACCTAAGTATGACAAATTTGAATATATTGTAGAAAAGGCAGTTGAGCTTGGAGTGAATTCTATAACTCCTGTTATAATGGATACTTGTGTAACAAAAATCAAAAATGAAAAAGTTGATAAAAAAATAGAAAGGTTTAATAATATATCAAAATCTGCAAGTATTCAGTCAAAGAGAAGTATAATACCAGTTGTAAAAAATTATATAAGTTTTAATGATATGTTAAATGAAATAAAAAATGATAGATATAATTTTTTATTTTATGAAAATGAAGAAGGTATGGAGAAAACAAGGGACATATTGAATAAGATGACAGAAGATATAAAAGAAAATGAAAATATAAATATTATCATAGGGCCTGAAGGCGGGTTTACAAATATGGAAATAAATAAAACACATAATTTTAACATAAATATACTATCATTAGGAAATAGAATATTGAGGACAGAGACTGCAAGCATTACGGCATTATCTATATTTATGTATATTTTGGAGGGAAAATGATAATTTTAATCTTAATCTCTACATACATATTCATAATGTATCAATGGATTGTAGGTGGAGTTAAATCTTTAAAATTAAGAAAGTTTTATTATATTTATAATATTTTGTGTCCATTTGCAGTATTATGTTTTTTGAGTAGTTTGTATTGTATATACTATTTTGTATTTTCTTTCAATAATAGTGAAGTTTCATTTAAGCCTTTTGATATTATAGTAATAGTGAGTATTTTTGTTTTTTATGTATTAGCACTTGTATCGTATTTTGTAAAAGAATTTCGTGGCACGAATCTCAATATGAGTGATATCCTATGCATAAAAACTGCGAGGGAAGTTGCAGGTGGGTATAATTATAGTTTAAAATTAAGATTTATAGTTTTTTTTATACTTAATATACTTGTTCAAGCTCTCATATATAATCAAAAGATGAGTTTTTTGGATAGCATGGTAGATGAGTATCTTTTTCAAGGCGAAGCAGTACTTATGGGAATCTACGTTTTGGTAGTTATTATAAATGAGTGGGCTTTTCTCGTTGTCGGTATAGTGCTTGTTTGGTTTTCTCTAATACCATATTTCATTTTAAAAATGAAAATTATTAATAGTTTTTTTGATTATTCTTTAATGGCTGGAGAAAATGAAGGATACCTCTATAACTTTTTTTCTTCTATAAAATTTATGAACAGAAAGAACAATAAAAAACAACAAAAAGAGTATATAAACAAATTAATTGATGACAATAAAAATAAATATGTAGATATAAAAATTGATACAAAACATAATAAATATCCACACATCATAGTTATTATGAACGAATCTTTTGGTTCTGCACATGAAAGAATTAAAACTAATATAAAAGTCACAGAGTATTATGAAAGTTTAAAAAATGTTTCAAAGGGTAACTTATATGTCAACACTTTTGGCGGTGGGACAGCAAATACTGAGTTTGAATTTTTGACAAAGGCTACTGTTGGTAGTATGAGATATCCTATAATGCCATACAATATAATAGATCACGATAAATATAGCATAGCGAGATATTTTAAAAATTTTCAATATAGAACTATTGCTATGCACCCATATACAAAAACTAATTATAACAGAGATAAAGTATATAAATATTTTGGCTTTGATGAGTTTTTATCTTTTGATGATTTTTTAAATAAAAAATATGTGAGAAATTTTGTAAGCGATGAGTCGATGTATGAAAATGTAATAGAGAAGTTTAAAGAAGTTAAAAAAAATAAAGAGAAAGCATTTTTATTTGGCATAACTATGCAAAACCATAGTGGATATAGTGAATTTGAAGGGGAAAAAGTAAAGGCAGTTGATTATAATAGTGAGATAATAAATTCTTATTTATCGCTTATGTATATATCTGATAAAGCGATAAAAACTTTGATAGACTATTTTGAAAAAGAGAAAGAGAGAGTAATAGTGTGCTTTTTTGGTGACCACAATGCAAGTTTTGGAACGAAGTTTAATAAGTTGATATATGATACTGATATAAAATATGCTGGGACAGATGCTTATAAGACGCCAGTATTTATATATGACAATAAACATGAGGCAAACATAAAGATAGGTAGCACATCTCCAAACTTTTTGTCAAATGATATATTAAAAGCGGCAAATATGCCTTTTGACTTCATACACGAATTTATGGAAGAATTACATAAGAGGATTGAATTTATGAATTATCATACAAGTTTTATGATGGAGAGTAGCGATAGGAAGACAAAAGAACTTTTAAAACAGTATCAGTATATGAATAATGAGTATTTGGAGTTATAATAGTGGACATATATTTTGATAATGCTGCAACTACAAAAGTGTTTAGTGAAGTTATAGATGAGATGAGAGATGTTGAAGTAAATTATTATGGAAATGCAAACTCACTACACAAATTTGGATATATAGCAGAAAAAAAAATAATAGAAGCAAATACTGTCATAAAGAAGTTTTTGAATTGTGATGAGGATGAGATAATATGGACAAGTGGCGGGACTGAGAGTAATAATTTAGCGATACTTGGTTTTTTACAGACAACAAAGAAAAAACATATAATAACATCAAAAATAGAGCATCCGTCAGTTTATAATATTTTTTCTCATCTTGAAAAAAATGGATATAGAGTGACATATTTAGAGAATGATGAGTTTGGAATAGTTGACTATGATGAACTTGAAAAGAGTATAGATGTAGATACAGCACTCGTTAGCATAATGCATGTGAATAATGAAATAGGTGTAGTAGAAGATATAAAAAAAATATCTAAGATAATAAAAAGTAAAAATGAAGAAGTGGTTTTCCATACTGATTGTGTCCAGAGTTTTGGAAAAATTAAAATAGATACAAAAGATATGAATATAGATATGTTGTCGGTAAGTGGACACAAGATACATGGACCGAAAGGAATTGGATTACTATATAAAAATAAAAATATAAGAATCAATAATATATTTTTTGGTGGTGGTCAGCAGAACAACATAAGGTCAGGGACTATGAATACAAATGGCATAGTTGGACTAAAAAAAGCAGTAGAGATTATAAAAGAAAATTTTGATGATACAAATAAATACTTATTGGATTTAAGAAATTATACTATAGAAAAATTAAAAGGACTTGGCGATGAGTTAGGGGGCATATATATAAATACAAAAGGAGATGATAATTTTTCTTTAAACATTGTTTCTGTAAGCATAAAAGATGTGAGAGCAGAAGTGTTGCTTCACAGTTTAGAAGAAAATAATATATATATATCCGTAGGCTCTGCCTGTTCTTCAAAAAATAAAAAAGATAATAGAATTTTAAAAGCTATAAAGTTAAATGAAGATTTGATTGACAAGACAATAAGAATATCTTTCTCTAAATATAACAGTAAAGAAGAAATAGATATATTTATTGATATATTAAAACAAGAAATACCAAAACTTAGAAAATTTGTAAGGAGGTAAATATTGTGAAGAAAAAAATACTTTTTATTATATTGTTTAGTATATTGTTTTTTAGAAATGATGCTTTTGCGAAATGGATATTTGTAGAGAGTGAAAATGGCATCATGTGGCTTAATGATGATAATACATATCCAAAAGATACTTGGTATATAATAGATGATGATGGTGACGGCATTGGATATTATTATAATTTTGATGATATGGGAAGAGTTTTGATAGACACTATAACAGATGATTATAGAATAGTTGACAACATGGGGAGGAGAACCTTACTTGATGGAAGCCCTGAGGCAGTAAACATGAATTCAAACGAAGTGAAGAATATGACAGATGAAGAAAGGGCTGCACTTGATTTTTATGCTGCAGCACAAAAGGGAGAAGCAGGCAGTATAACTGGTTTTAAATCTCAAGGCTCTATATCAAATGTGCTTGATATTGCTATGCCTACAGTGGCAGGGGCAAACACAAATGATGGTAATGTAATAATAGGAAAAAATGTTGTCATAAAAGAAACTGAAGCTGTTTATGACCCTACTGTAGATAGGCATTGTGTTGAGTATATAACAGGGGGAAATAGTTATAGTAAAAAAGTAAATGGAACGACATTTACTAAAGTAAAATGGAAAGGAGTAATAGCATTAAAGGGAACTGGAGCAAGCATTGAAATAGAAAATCCAAAAAATAATTTTAATAGGATAAGAGGTAAAATTGCTACTCACTATTTTACTTATACCGATAGAACTACTATGTGTACTCTAACAGTTTTTGATGAGGCAGGAACAGAATATTTTTCAACTACAAATTTTAATTATAATGCAGGAGCGAATATAGATTTTACATTTCCAAAAAGAACAAAAAAACTTAAGTTTGAGTTGACCGTAGATGGACAATATTCATCAAGAGTTGCATATATTAAAGATTTATCATTTTACTTTAACAAAGCTGCATATGAAGAAGAGTTGGAAGAAAATGAGTGGGAATCTCTTCGTAGAGAAAATGGTTATAATGAAATAGTTGAAGAAGAGATTGTATATGAAGATGAGGAAGAAAGTGACAGTGAAGAAAGTGATGACGAAAATGAATATGAGACAGAAGAAACAACTAAAGGCTCAGATGATAGTACTCATGGACCAAGTTTTGACAAGTCTCTTACTGCCACAAGGTCAAATAGCATAGCCCCAGATGGTTCGAGCCCTATATGGGAGAAGAAAAAATAAAAGTATTTTTTGATTTGGAGGTAAGATGGGGAAAGTTGAAATGCTTGACTGCACTTTGAGAGATGGTGCATATATAGTAGATGGCAAGTTTGGAAGAGATTCTATTGCTGGAATTATAGATATGCTGTCAAATGCAAGAGTTGAGTATGTAGAATGTGGGTGGTTAAAGAATGAAGAGCACGACATTGACTCAACTTATTTTAGTGTGCCAAAAGACTTATTGCCGTATGTAAAAAGGGATACAAGTGTAAAGTATTCACTTATGATAGATTATAATAGGTATGATGTAGATAAATTGAGTGAAAGTGAAGGTTATGTTGATTTTATAAGAGTTGTTTTTCCTTATGGTAAAATAGATGAGGGTGTTGAAGTAGGTAAAAAAATTAAAAATAAAAAATATGGTCTTATGTTTCAACTTGCGAATACATTAAAGTATAAAGACTCTGATTTGATAGAAGTTTGTAAAAAAATAAATGAAGTAGAACCTTATGCCATTTATGTAGTTGATACCTTTGGTGCCATGTATGAAGATGATTTAGATAGGATAGTAGATGTTTTAGATAAATACTTAAATAAAAATATAAAACTTGGAATACATACACATAATAATAGACAGCTCGCTTTTTCTTTATCTATACAATTTATAAATAAATTAAAAAATGAAGACAGAGATATAATAATAGACAGCAGCCTCTGTGGAATGGGTAGAGGGGCAGGAAATGCTACAACAGAGCTTGTGAGTTCTTATCTAAATAAAAAATGTAATAAGCACTATGACCTTGACAATATTATGGATGCTATAGATACTTATATGACATATTATGAAGAGCATTTTAGATGGGGATATTCTACTTCTTATTTTATTGCAGGACTTTATTGTTCACATGTAAATAATATTTCATATTTACTCAAAGAGCATAATACAAATAGCAAAGATATGAGAGCGATTATTGAGTCTTTAAGTGATGAAGAGAGACTAAAATATGATTATGATATTTTAGAAAAAAAGTATATTGAAAATCAAAATAGAAAAGTTGATGACAGTAAAAATATAGAGTATCTAAAGAAAGAGTTTTTAGAAAAAAACATACTTATAGTAGCTCCAGGGAAATCTGTGATTAGGAATTTTGATCTTGTAGAAAAATATATATTAGAAAAAAAACCAATAGTAATCGGTGTCAATGCAATAGTTGATAAATATAAAAAGTATTATGACTATTTGTTTTTTGTAAATTTGCTTAGGTATAAATATGCAAAAAATAAAGATTTACCATATTTTGAAAATATAAAAAAGATAATACTTTCTAATATAAAAAGTGAAAGTGATGAAGATATAGTTATAAATTATGACCATTCTATAAAAACAGGATATAAATTTTTTGATCGCCACCAACCACCTCCCCGTTTCT
>CAMJKC010000034.1 GCA_946406305.1 uncultured Lachnospiraceae bacterium | reverse complement strand
CCTATTTTAACACTGTCATTCATCCCTCCTGCAGCATTTGATAAAAACAAACTTTTTGCTCCCATCATTTTCATAAGTCTTATAGGCCTAACAGCCTCGACAGTTGTAAAACCTTCATAGTGATGAACTCTTCCTTGCATGACAACTACTTTTTTATTTCCAATTTTTAAAAAGACATATCTATTTTTATGTCCTTCTACATTTGATACTGGAAAATTTTTTATATCTTTATATTCTATTGTCCCAAAAATTTCTTTTCCCTCTGGAAAGTTTCCAAGACCAGAACCTAAAACGAGTGCTACATCTGGTGAAAAAGGAATTTTACTTTTTATGCTGTTAAAACTTTCTGTTAGTATTTCATATTCTCTACTCATATTATTCTCCTATTTTTATACTTTTAAAATTTTATGTGTTTGAACTCTTTCTTCTTTTTTAGGAAGTTCCATATAATCCCCATAGTCAAAGTCCAAAATCTCTTTATAGTTTTTTGATATATAAAATTTTGTATCTTCAAAAATTTTTTCTTCTACATTATCAAACCAATTTTTCCTATAGAGCATATCTATATATATGATAGGATAATTAGAAACATATAAAAACTCTATTTTTTCTTTTTTTCCATATACTTTTTTTGCTTCTTTTTCATACATACTGTATATTGTTTCTAATTTATATATTTTTCCTATTTTCGATAATATAAAAATTACTATTTTTTCTAAAAATCTATATTCTTTAAAATTTATTTTTCTCCTATAAGAAATAGCAAGACCATAAATAAATTTTAATTTATAATTTTTTATTTTTTGGCTTTCTTTACTATAAACATCATCAAGAATAAATATATCTACCCATAAATATTTAAAAACTCCTTCGTTGTAGTCTTCATATATTTTTTCTTTTCTATAAACCTCTTTTTTATAAATTATTCTCGTTATAAAATCATGAAAAGTATTATTTCTTTCTGGGAATATAACTTCCATTTCTTCTTCATTAAATTCTTTTTTAGATATCGCTTTAAACTTTTCATAATCTTCTCTCTTCATCGCAACATCACAATCGTCATCCCAAGGTATAAAACCATTATCTCTAATTGCTCCAAGTAGGGTTCCATTAAATAAAAAATATTTTATATTGTTTTTTCTACAAACTTCATCTAACTTTTTTAATAACAAAAGATTTATTTCATGAATTCTTTCTATATCCATTATTCTTTTTCTTCCAAGACTTTTGTAATGCTTGCTACTTTCACATTTTCTTCTTGCTTCATTATTCTAACTCCTTTTGCTGTCCTTCCCATAATTCCTATGTCTGCTACCTGTAATCTTATTATAGAACCTATTTCATTTATAACCATTATATCTTCATTTCCGTTCACAAGCTCTGCACCTACAATTTTCCCTGTTTTTTCATTTGGCTTGTAACAAGTCATTCCTTTCGTCCCTCTTCCCTTTGGAGAAAATTCACTACTATCTGTTCTCTTTCCTATTCCTTTTTCAGATATGAAAAATAAATCTTTTCCTTCACTTGTTACAAGCATAGAAACTAATTCATCTTCTTTTGCAACTTTTATTCCTCTAACTCCTGCTGCTGCTCTTCCCATATCCCTTACCTTTTCTTCATTCATTCTAAGACAGAGACCATTTTTTGTAATTAAAAATATATCTTCTTTTCCATTTGTTATTTTTACAGAAATTAGTTCATCGTCTTCTTTTATATTTATTGCTTTTAGTCCAGTTTTTCTAACATTTGTAAATTCTGATATCTTAACTTTTTTAATAATGCCTTTTTTGGTTGCCATTAATATATGCTTTTCTTCATCAAAAGACTTGCAATCAACTACAGCTGTTATTTTTTCTCCTCCTTGTAATTTAAGTATATTTACTATTGCAACACCTCTTGCTATTCTACTTGCTTCTGGAATTTCATATCCTCTAAGAGAATACATTTTCCCAAAGTTTGTTATAAACAAAATCGTTGAGTGCATAGTTGTCATAAAGACCTTTTCTACAAAGTCGTCATTTATCGTTGTCATTCCTTTGACACCTTTTCCACCCCTTGCTTGTGCTTTAAACACATTTGGGTCCATCCTTTTTATATATCCGAGGTGCGTCATTGATATAACAACATTTCCTTCTTCCACCAAATCTTCTATTTCAAAATCTTCGCCTTCTTCTTCAATAATATTTGTCGTTCTTTCATCTTTTTCTTTTTCTTTTATTCCATTTAACTCTTCATCTATTAAAGACAACAACTTATTTTCATCACCTAAAATTTCTCTAAAGTATTTTATTTTTTCTTGTAACTCACTATACTCTTTTTCAAATTTTGCTTTTGGTAATTTTGAAAGAGAACCAAGTCTCATGTCTACTATGCTTTGAGCTTGTTTTTCAGAAAAATTAAACTGACTTATCAATTTACTTTTTGATTCTTGATCATCTTCCGATTCTCTTATAATCTTTATTATTTTATCTATTATTTCTATTGCCTTTAAAAGACCTTCTACAATATGTGCCCTGTCTTCACATTTTGTAAGGTCAAACTTTGTCCTTCTTGTTACCACTTCCTCTTGATGCTTTAAAAATTCTTCTAACATAGATAAAGCATTTAAAGTTTTTGGCTCTCCTTTTACAAGGCACAACATATTTACAGAATACATTATTTGAAGTTCTGTATTCTTGTATAGTTGATTTAATATTATGTTAGCATTTACATCCTTTTTTAAATCAATATGTATTTTTTCTTTTGATGTTTTTCCATATACATCAACAACTGTAGAAATTCCCTCTACCTTTTTTTCTTTTACTAAATCTGCAATTTTTCTTATTACATCTGACCTATGAACTTCATAAGGAAGTTCTTTAACTACAATTCTCTGCTTTCCTTTGTCAAGTGGAACTATTTCACAGAGAGCTCTTATTTTAAATTTTCCTTTTCCTGTTGTTAAGTAATTATATATTCCCTGTTTTCCTATTATCTCTGCTCCTGTTGGAAAATCTGGACCCTTTATTATATTTACTATTTCCTCTATATCGGTTTTTTTCTTTTCAATTTTATTTTTTATTATCTTTTTTACTGCAGTAATAATTTCTTCAAAATTATGAGGAGGAATTGTTGTTGCCATTCCTACTGCTATTCCCTGTGTTCCATTTAATAGCAAATTAGGAAATCTTGCTGGTAAAACTGTTGGTTCTTCATATTCACTTGAAAAGTTTGGCATAAAGTCAACTTCATTTTTTTCAATTCCATCAAGCATAAGAGCTGCCATCTTACTCATTTTTGCTTCCGTATATCTCATTGCTGCTGGACCGTCACCATCTTCTGAGCCAAAATTTCCATGCTTGTCTATTAAAACTTTTCTATAATTCCAAGATTGCCCCATATTTACAAGTGCACCATAAATTGAACTGTCGCCATGAGGATGATATTTACCCATTGTTTCACCGACAATCGTAGCACATTTTTTTTCTGTTTTATCTGGAGTAACACCAAGTGTATATAAAGCATATAAAATACGCCTTTGAACTGGTTTTAAACCATCTCTTACATCTGGAAGAGCTCTGTCTGTTATAACACTCATTGCATAATCAATATAACTCTCTTCCATTTTTTCTTTTAAATCTACATCTTTAATTTTGTCATATACATTTGGTTCCATAAACTCTCTCTTTCCTTAATATCTTTTTTTAATTTTTATTGCTTCTTCTGGACAACCTTTTATACATTCTGTACATCCTATACATTCACTATCTCCTACCTTTTTTATGTCCACTTTGCAAATAGAAAAACATTTATTACAGTTAATACATTTTTCTTCATCTAATACAATCCCAAAAAATGAAATCTTATTAAAAAATGAATATATTGCTCCTAAAGGGCATATAAATCTACAAAAAATTCTAAAAATAAAAATACTTCCTACTAAAAAAACTATTAAAAAAAACACTTTCTCTACAAATAAAAATCCTGCCAAACTTCTCAAATTTTCATTTTTTATAACAAGAGGAATACCTGCTTGTAATGTTCCTTCTGGGCACAAAAATTTACAAAAACCCGGCATAGAAAAAAGTAAAGGAATTAAAATTACAAAAAAAATCAATATTACATATTTTAAATATTTTAGTTTTTCTGTATATTTATTTTTCTTTATTTTTTTTGTTTTTATTTTATAAAGAATCTCTTGTATTAAACCAAAGGGGCATAAAAATCCACATATTAATCTTCCTAAAAAAACTCCAAAAAATAAAAGTAATCCTATCATATAAAAAGGAAATCCTTTATTTTGCCTATTAACTATTGCTGTTTGAAAACTTCCTAAAGGACAAGAAGATACTGCTGCTGGACACGAATAGCAATTAAGACCAGGAACACAAATATTTTTTATATTTCCTCTTTCTATTCTCCCAGAAAAAAAATTTCCTATTTTTATATTATATAAAAACGATGAAAGTATTTGTATTATTTTTCTTTTATAAAAAACTATTTTTTTCACTTTTTTACTTTTTAAATTTTTGTATTATTTTATTAAAATTATTTTTTAATAATTTTTCATCTATTTTTGCTTGACTACACATATCTCTTACTGTAATTTTTCCAAGCATCATCTTAAAAATAGGATTTTTCAACATTTTCGCCTGAGGATTTATTTTTACCATTTCATCTATAAGTTGAGGACATATTTTCAATATTTCTGAAAATTTTGTCTCTCCTGTTATTTTTATATTTTCTTCCATACCTTTCTCCTTTTATCCTATCCCAATACATTCAAGGCATACAACCCATGCCTTGTTTCTTACATCTATATTTTGTTTTTTAAAAAATCCTAAAATAATAAAAACTATACTGATTAAAAAAACTATTTTAAAAATTATTTTTTTCATTTTATTCTACTATTTTATTTAATTCTGTTGTATATGCTAAATATTGTGCTTCTTCACCTCTTGCACCAACAAAATCTTTAAAAATATTTCCTTCCTTATCAAATATTACAGTATATGGAATTCCTGTTCTATTAAAAATATTTGAAATAGACATATCTTCATCATACCCAACATTAAACGAATATTTATTTTCTTCTATAAACTTATTTACTACGGCTTCTTCTTCTCCACAATCAATAGCCAAAAAATCTATTTTATCCCCATATTCTTTTATTATTCTTTCAAAAGCAGGCATTTCCTCTACACAAGGAGGACACCAAGTAGCAAAAAAATTTACTAACACTGGTTTTCCTTTTTTCTCACTCAAAACAAAAATTTCTTTTTCTTTTGTTTTTACTTCAAAATCTATTGTTTTTGTTGTTGAAGTTTGTGTTTCTTCTTCTCCTTTACAAAAGCAAAGTAAAAAACACATAGCTATTAAAAATAAAAATTTTTTCATATTTATTCTTCCCTTATACTTGATTCTTTTTCTTCTTCTCCTCTATTAAGAAGATTTATTACTTCTTCATAAACTTCATTTTTAAAATATTCTATATATTCTTCTTCTGTAGAAGAATTATAAAGTTTTTCATTTTTGTCTATTATTTTTACAATTTTGTTTTCCCAATTTATAAAAACTGTTGTTGGTAAATTTTTTATTTTATTTTTTATTTCCTTTATTTGTCCAAGTTGTATATTGTTTATTTCATTATCAGAGAAATAAAGAAATAAATCTTCTTTTAAAGAACCTTCTTCAAGAGCAAAAACACTTACATCTTCATTTATCAACTTTTTTGATAATTCTTCTACAGCTTTTATCATTTTTTTATTTTCTTCATTTGCTTCAAAAAAAGTAAGTATTAAAAAATTTTGATTTACATCTTCTATAGAAAACTGTTTATCCTCATAATTGTTTATTAACAAAAATTCAAAATTTTCTATTTTTTCCCCTTCTTTTAAAATATTTTTATTACTGCAAGAAATAATTAGTAATAATAAACTTATTAAAAAAATAATTCTTTTCATATCTTCTCCTTTTATATATCTAAATTTTTTACATATTTTGCATTTTGTTCAATAAATACTCTTCTTGGTTCTACTTCATCCCCCATAAGAGTTGTAAAAGTTAAATCTAATTCGCTTACTGCATTTTCATTCATATTTACTTTTAATAATATTCTTGATTCAGGGTCCATAGTTGTCTCTGCCAATTCTTCTGTATCCATTTCTCCAAGTCCTTTAAATCTTGTTACAGTTGCTTTTCCTCCAAAATTTTCTATATATTTATCTCTTTCTTCTTCTGTGTAGGCATACATCATATTTTTTCCTTTTTGAACTTTAAAAAGTGGTGGTTGTGCTATATACACATGTCCTTGTTTTATAAGTTCTGGTAAAAATCTATATAAAAATGTAAGCATTAAAGTTGCTATATGTGCTCCATCTACATCTGCATCTGTCATAATTATAATTTTATCGTATCTAAGTTTTTTAATATCAAAATCATTTTTTATTCCTGTTCCAAAAGCAGTTATCATTCCTGTTATTTCTTCATTGTTATACATTTTATGTTCATTTGCTTTTTCTACATTTAAAATTTTTCCTCTTAGAGGCATTACTGCTTGATATTTACTATTTCTTCCTTCTTTAGCAGGTCCCAATGCACTATCTCCCTCAACAATAAATATCTCACATTTGCTTGCATCTCTTTCACTACAATCTACAAGTTTTCCAGGAAGTCCTCCTCCTTCAAGAGCAGATTTTCTTCTTGTTAAATCTCTTGCTTTTCTTGCAGCTTCTCTTGCTCTTCTTGCTAAAACAGATTTTTCACAAATTATTTTTGCTACTTTTGGATTTTGTTCCAAAAAATATTTTAAATTTTCTCCAAAAACTGTTTGAACAATAAATTGAACTTCTGAATTTCCTAATTTTTGTTTTGTTTGTCCTTCAAACTGAGGTTCTTCTACTTTTACAGAAATTATCGCAGTTAGACCTTCTCTTATATCTTCACCTACTAAATTTTCTTCATTATCTTTTAATATTTTCTTTTCTCTCGCATAGTCATTTATTACTTTTGTAAGACTATTTTTAAATCCTGTTAAATGAGTTCCTCCTTCAGGAGTATTTATATTATTTACAAAAGAATATATAATTTCTTGATAACTCTCATTATGTTGCATCGCAATTTCTACATATACATTTTCTTTTTTTCCTTCACAATAAAAAATTTCTTTATATATAGGATTTTTTCCTTTATTTATATATTCTATAAATTCTTTTATTCCACCTTCATAATAAAAAATTTCTTTTTTATCATTTCTTTCATCTATTAAAATTATTTTTAGCCCTTTTGTTAAAAAAGCTGTTTCTTTAAATCTTGTTTTTAATATATTATAATTAAATTCTACTGTCTCAAAAATAGTTTCATCTGGATAAAAATGGACTTCTGTTCCTGTTTTTTCTTTATCACATTCTCCTATTACTTTTACTCTTTCTTTTGGATTTCCTTTTTCATACTCTTGATAATATATTTTTCCATTTCTGTAAACACTTACTTCTAACTTTTTTGAAAGAGCATTTACAACAGAAGAACCTACACCATGTAATCCTCCACTTACTTTATATCCTCCTCCACCAAATTTTCCTCCTGCATGAAGTTTTGTATATACTATTTCAAGAGCAGATATTCCATACCCTTCTTTTATATCAACAGGTATTCCTCTTCCATCATCTATAACTCTTATAGAATTATCTTTTTCTATAGTTACAGTAATTTCCTTACAAAAACCTGCAAGAGCTTCATCAACAGAATTGTCAACTATTTCATATACTAAATGATGAAGTCCTCTTTCATTAGTACTCCCTATATACATTCCAGGTCTTTTTCTTACTGCTTCTAAACCTTCTAAAATTTGTATTTGTTCTGAACCATAATTTTCTTTTTCCATTTTTTCCTCTTTATTTTTTTATTTCTGCTTTTCCATTATCTATTTTTATTATTCTATTTGGTTTTAATATTTTTAATATTTTTATTGGTATTCCTGTACAAGTTATAATTGTCTGCATTTCATTTACATTTTCAACAATTATTTTTTGTCTATTTTCATCTAATTCTGAAAAAACATCATCTAATAAAAAAATTGGACTTTCATTTTTTTTATTTTTTATATTTTCTACTTCTGCAAATTTTAATGCTATAGAAATTGTTCTCTGCTGCCCTTGAGATCCATATTTTTTTATATCCATATCATTTATGTAAAATTTTATATCATCTCTATGTGGTCCTACTGAAGTTATATTATTTTTTATATCATTTTCTCTTTCTTCTTTCAATTTTTTTAAAAAATTATTTTCTTCTACATTTTTTTTATATTCTATTTTTATTTTTTCTTTTTTTTCTGATATTATTAAATGTTTTTTAAAAACTTCTTTTTCTATCTCTCTTATATTTTCTTCTCTCTTTTTTATAATTTCATTTCCATATTTAACTAATTGTTCATCCCATATATCTAAAGTTTCATATAATTCCTTATTTTTTTTTATGTTTAATTCTTTTAATAAATTATTTCTTTGGTTTAAAATTTTATTATATTTTGATAAATATTTTACATATATACTTTCTAATTGACAAATATATAAATCTAAAAATTTTCTTCTCTTATTTGGACCTTCTTTTATTATATTAAGGTCCTCTGACGCAAAAAAAACAACATTTGATATTCCTAAAAATTCGGAAACCTTTTCTACCTTTTTTTTATTTATTGCAATTCCTTTATTTTTATTTTTTTTTATATGTATATCTATTATAAAACTTTTTTCTTTTTCTATTATTTCTTCTTTTATATGAGCTTCTTCTTCATTAAATTTTATCAATTCATTATCTTTTACATTTTTATGAGATTTACTCATAGAAGAAATATAAATAGCTTCTAATAAATTTGTTTTTCCTTGTGCATTTTTTCCATAAATTATATTTATATTTTCATCAAACTCTAAATCTAAATTTTCATAATTCCTAAAATTTTTAATTTTAATTCTTTTTATATACATTTTATTTACTAAAAGAAGATGCTAATATCAAATATATATAATTTTCTTTTTGATCTTTTATTATCATAGGGTCTTGACTCTTATTCAAATATAAATTTATTTCATCCTCTTCTATAACATTTAAAATAGAATATATATGGTCTTGCATAAAAGCTGTCATTACTTCTTTTCCAGTATTTTTTATTTTTATCTCTTCTTTATATTCTCCATTTAATGATTGAAATTTAATTATTATTTTATTTTCTTTAATGTCAAAAATAACTGGTTTTTCATCAATTCTATTTATATAATTTTTTGTTCTATTTATACTTTCTAATAAACTTTTTCTATCTATTATTACTCTTGTATTGTGCTCACTATTTAATAATCTTTCTACATTTATGTATTTTTCTTTTATTATTGTTGATAATATAAGTGTATCTTCTATTTCAAGAGCAATTAAATTTTCATTAAAATAAATTTTTACATCTTTATCTATTTCACCTTTTATTATTTTTAAAACTTCTTCAAATGTCTTTCCTGGAACTAAAGAATTTATTTTTTCATATTTATCTTTTAATTTTTGTTTTATAATTGCTATCCTATAATTATCCATTGATCTAAATAAAATATTTTCCTTATCAACTTCTATAAAAATTCCTTTTGTATTTTTATTTTCTTCTTTTTTATTTTTACTTACAGCAATAATTGTTTTTTCAATCATTTTCTTTAATATAAATTCACTTATTATTACACAATTATCTTTACTAAAAGAAGATAAAGAAGGAAAATCATCGGGATTTTTTCCCATAAACTTTTCTTCTATATTTCCACAAGTAATCATACAATTATTTTTTTCATCACTTGTTATAAATATATCTTCTTCATTATTTGGCATTGTGTTTATAACATTTATTAAAAAATTTCCTTCTATTGCAATTATTCCTTTTTCTTCTATAATACCTTCTGCTTTTGTTTTTATTGAAATTTCCGTATTTGAAGATAAAAGAACTATTTCTTTTTTCGTTGCATCTATTAAAATACAACTAAAAATAGGAAAAGTAGTATTTGTAGGAAGTGCATTTTTCACAATATTGAGTGAAATTAAAAAAGATTTTTTAGAAATTTTAATTTTCATATTTTTCCTCTTTATTATTTATATTTATTAATAATTATAATAAGCAAAGTTAATATGTTTATAAGTATGTTTTTTGCTTTATTTTATAGTTTTTTTTAGAATAAAAACTTGTTTATAAAAAAATTATGTAAACAATCTTTTTTCTATTGTTTTAATGTCTTCTTGTAAGTTTTTATTTGATTTAATATCTTTTTCTATTTGTTTACAACTATGTATAATAGTAGAATGGTCTCTATCTCCAAAATATTTGCCTATTTTTTCTTGTGTTATATCTGGTATGTGTTTTCTACAAAGATAAATACTTATATTTCTTGAATAAACAAATTCTGTTTTTCTACTTTTTCCACAAATATCAACAAATGGAATATCTAAAACTTCTGAAACTGTGTTTATTATTATTTCTGGTGTTATTTTATTGTTATTTTTTTGTGAAGAAATGTCTAAAATTTCTTTTGCTTGTTCTAATGTAAGAGAACTTTTTTCTAAATTAGAAGCAGCAATAATTTTTTTAAAACTTCCTTCTAATTCTCTAATATTTGTTTTTACTGATTGTGCAATATACTTTATAATACTTATATCTATAGGAAAAGTTGGATTTAAAACTTCTTGTTTTTTTAGAAGAATTGCAATTCTTGTTTCTAAATCTGGAGGTTTTACATCGCAAGACACTCCCCAAGAAAATCTTGATTTAATTCTATCATCAATATTGTCAATTTCTTTTATAGGTTTATCAGAAGATAATATAATTTGTTTTTTTTCTCCCCAAAGAGAATTAAAAATATCAAAGAGTATATTTTGAGATTCTGTTTTATTTGAAATAAACTGAATATCATCAATTATTAACATATCTAAAGATTTATATTTTAATTTTAAATCATCTATTGTATGATTTTTAACTGACAAATATACATTTGTTATAAATTCTTGGCATGAAATATATAAAATATTAAAATCTTCATTTTTTTCTAAAACATGATGAGAAATAGCATGTAAAAGGTGAGTTTTTCCAAGCCCAGTTCCTCCATAAATAACGAGAGGATTATAAATTTCTCCAGGAGTATCTGAAACAGCGACAGAACATCCATAAGCAAGTCTATTAGATTCACCTTCTATAAAATTTTCAAAAGTATTTTTTGGATCTACTTTTATTTTAGAAAGTTTTTTTTCTAAAATATTTTTTGAAATAGTTGAATTGTCATATTTTGAGTTATAAAAATCTGCTAAAAAAGATATTTCAAAAGAAGATATAGGAATGTCAATAATTTCAGAAATACTAATTTTTAGAAATTTATTTATTAGTCTTTTTTCTAAAATATTTATGTACATTTCCTCAGGAACTTTTATATAAAGGGTTTTATTTTCAAATTTTACAACTTTTAAAGGATCAATAAAAGCTTCAAAAAAAGCTGGGGAAATATCTTCATTTTCATCAAGAAGTTTTTTCTTTATTAAAGCCCAATTAGCATTAATTTTATCAAAAATTTTATTCATAATGGGTAATTATATAAAAAAAAAACAAAAATATCAATAAAAAAATGTTGAAAAAATAAAAATAATTAAATTTTTTAAACAAGTATATTATATAGAAAGAAACAAACAAAAAATTAGGGAAATTAACAAATTATTAACAAAAAAAATGTTAATAAATATAGTATTTGACAATTACTATAAAATAACTTATAATATTTAAGTTTATTAAAATTATTAAGGAGAAAAAAGATGAAGATGACATTGCAGCCTAAAAAAAGGCAAAGAAACAAAGTACATGGATTTAGAAGCCGTATGAGTACAAAACAAGGAAGAAAAGTATTGTCTGCAAGAAGAAAAAAAGGAAGAAAAAAGATAGCAGTATAGTGAAAAATTTTAATTCTTTAAAGAAAAATAGAGAATATAAAAAAATATATGAAGAAAAAAATTATATAACTAATAATATAATGACTTTATATATTGGAAAAAATGAAAAAGAAAAAAGAATAGGATTTTCAGTTTCAAAAAAAGTAGGAAATTCTGTTGTAAGACATACTATTATAAGAAGATTAAGAGAAATATATAGAGAAGAAAAGAAAAACATAAAAGATTTTTATGATGTAATAATAGTGTGTAAAAGAAGTGCAAAAGAAGCAACTTATGAAGAATTAAAAAGAAATTTTTTATTTTTGTGTAAAAGAAAAAATATTTTAAAGGAACAAGAAAAAAATTAAAGAGATATTATTATTTTTAATAAAAGGATATAAAAAATATATATCGCCTACAGTATCATTATTTTGTAAGTGTAAGTATATTCCGACCTGTTCAGAATATTCTATGGAAGCAATAAAAAAATATGGTGCTTTAAAAGGGAGTTTTTTAATGATAAAAAGAATATTAAGATGCAATCCTTTTTC
>CAMJKC010000033.1 GCA_946406305.1 uncultured Lachnospiraceae bacterium | reverse complement strand
TAGTTGGTGCTATTAATGAATTAAAAGAGTTCTTAACTAACGGAACTATTGATTGCGGAACATTTTAGAATAAGCCTCCACCTTTATGGTGGGGGTATTTTTAGGAGCGAACATGTCAAATAGAGTTTTAATAAAAAGAGGTTTGTCATCAAATCTAAATAATGCTGGAGTGGTAGCTGGAGAGTTAAAGTATGCAACTGATACTAATAAACTTTATATTGGAACTGGCACTGAAAACATAGAGATTGGTGGTGGTGGAAGTAGTAGAGTCATTGAGATTGAGTATGAGGATGAGTTACCTGAATTAAGTGAGACACTTCTTGGTAGGATTTACTATGTTAGAAACACTCACAAATACTATTATGTGCGAGGAATTAATGGCGAGTACAACTTTAGTGCATATTATTGTAAGCCAACTGATGAACTTGAAACAAACATATCATATGAGTATCAATATGTAACTCCTGAAGACAAAGTTTATAAACTTAATATTGATTCAACTGGTTATGACTTTATAAAAGAGGCGACACAAGACCCAGGGGCTAAGGGTCGATTTGCTGATGGCACTTATATTATTTGTACTAGCTCAAGAAAGCTCTTTATTGCTGATTCAACAACAGAAAGTGGATATCGAGAACTAACTAATTTGACTTATAGCTACTACACAAGAATGAATGGAAGTAATGCTGTAGCAGGTAATTACTTCTTTTGCAATAGTTATAATCAAATTTATTATATCAATAATGTTAGTTGGGATGAGTTTAATGAAGTGATAAGAGTTGAGAGTAGACCGAATGCTGAGAAGAGATATGCAGGCAAGTACTACTTTGTACCAAACTATATTTATTATATTTATGCAACAACACCTGAAGTTCTATCTTGGGAACAACTAAAAACAGATGTTGATTTAAGAAATCTTAAAACTGAAATAGAATATTTGTTATCAGGAAGACTTGAAGTTGTGGAGTATAGTTACCAACAACCCGAAGCCTGTGAAGAGGCACTGGGCAAACTTTATATGTGGAAACAATATGGCGAATATAAGATTTGTGTTCCAGGGGATACTGTAGTAGCAACAATAGCCTCAGTAACTCAAGAAGAAAGTAGTGGAAGCACTGGTTCTGATGATGGTGGATTAGATGTTCTTATGCCTATCGGAGGTAATTATAAACAATACATGGAAGGCACATATGCAAACAGACCTCAAGCGGGATATGGATGTAATTGCTATTATGCGACCGACCAAAATAAGTATTATATCTCAATGGCATCAACTGGTGGTTATTTGACTTACTATTGGACGGAAGTAGAAATGAAGATGCAATCTTATAAACCTACATACGACCAAGAGAAAGGATACTATAAAGTTGTAAGCGGAAACACTACCACAATTTATCAAGTTGTCACTTATTACCATTGGGTTGATTTAGCACAAGACCAACATCCATTAGTATCTTGTCAAAAAGTATCAGGGCAATGGGGATATGATAATTTTTATTTTAACAGGTTACAACTTGAGTATACCGAGAAAGATTTAAGTTCTATGGAAACAGGATACATTTATGGGGTGATTGAAGATGCTTAATTTCAAATCAAATGACACGAAAAAGAAAATAAAAAAGATGTATTTAAAGATACTTGATAAAGATGGTAATGAAAAAAAGGTCAATATCAAGTATTTTTATTTTCTTTCAAATGGTGTCAAAAAGTATATAAGATTTTAATAAGGAGGACAAAGTTTATGAATGCCTATCAAATTATTAGTATCATTGGAATGCCAAGCATTATAACAATTGTCGGGCTCATCTATACGAGAGAGAGGTCATTAAGACTTGGAGTTCAAGCACTTTTAAGAGCACAAATGATTAATGACTATTACAAGTATAGTGAGAAAGGCTATGCACCACTTCACGCTAAAGACAACTTTGAAAATTGTTATAAGCAGTACCATGCACTTGGTGCGAATGGAATGATGGATAAGTTAAGGGAGGAGTTTTTATCACTTCCACTTAAACCATCAAATAGAAAAATTGGAAAAATCAAAAAGACCAGATAGGGTAATTGCCCCATAGGTCTAATTTTTTTAGGAGGAAAATTTTATGTTAAATTTTGTTTTATTTTTGTTAGTTTTAATGACTGTGGTATCTCTTATCACAGCACTTTTTATTGAGGCAATCAAAAAGATTGTAAGTGAAGATGCTCTTATTAGAGAGTTCGGGTCTTTAGAGATATTCTCTCTAATATTCACTATGCTTATTGCGACAATCACTTATTTATGCTTTTTGCTATTTGCCAATGTTTCAATTAGTTTATTAAAAGTCATAGTCGCGGGAATATTATTTGTATTTGCCTGTGGCTGTGGTTCACAAGTTGGGTATGATAAAGTAATAAAAACAATTAAACAAATTATAGGCTTGCTTGGAGGCTCAAATGCGATTCAGTAAGAAAGTCCTCATTGGACTAATCATATTTATCATTTTAATCACGGTGGCATACACCGTGATTTTTTGTATAAAAGGTTCGTATCCAGTAGAGATGTATTTGGCACTTGTACCAACTTGTGTCACGGAACTAATACTTTTATATAAACTAAAAATCAAGGAGAGTGAAATCGATGACAAGAGTGGAGTATCTGAGACAACAGATTGATGAAATGAGAGAGAACGGTGCTGAACCTGAAGACATAGCTCAAGTAGTCCAAGATTTAAATATGGAAATAGCGAAATCAAAAGTTGTAGCACCTGAAGCATTTAAAGGCGGTGGCAGAGGTCAAAGGAGGAGCAAGAAGCATGGTTAAAGAGTTCTCATTAAAACAAAGTGCTGACTTAAAACTATCAGAGAATTTCAAAGTCAAAGAGTTCGCTTGTAAAGATAACTCTGACAAGGTTTTAATTGATATTGACTTAATTGATAAACTACAAAGATTAAGAGACTACCTTGGAAAGCCAATAACCATAACAAGTGGATATAGAACTGATAGTTATAATAAAAGTTGTGGTGGTGCTGACAATAGTTATCACTTAAAGGGAATGGCAGCTGACATTTATTGTGATGGTGTCAAACCTATAGTTATTGCTCTATGGGCTGAGTTTAATGGTCTTGGCGGCATAGGAATTTATCTAAATCGTGATAGAGAGTTTGTCCATTTGGATGTAAGGCCAAATAAGTATCGATGGGTTAATAAGTCAGGCACCAATCAATCAATTAATAACATTGTAGACCTTCTGTAAAAAGAGGGTCTATTTTATTTATCAAAATGACGGAATTTAAGTATAGATATGAGGGAGGAGCATATGGATCGAATTGATGAAATATTTGATTTAAGAAAAGAGGGATTAACTTACAAAGAAATAGCTGAAGAACTTAATATGCCAGTAGGGACAGTTAAAAGTTATCTAAGTCGTTGTAAGGCAAAACCTAAGGAGCATATTGAAGAAGTTGTTAAGGATGAGCAAGTAGTAGTATCAAATACTATTCAAAGCTCTGAAAACAAATGCTTATGTTGTGGTAAAGAACTAACTGGAAATAGAAACAAAAAGTTCTGCTCGGATTATTGCAGGCTTAGATATTGGCGAGGTGCGAAGTATGAGCGAAAAGCAGGATAATAAGGTTAAAGATTTCAACACTGAGAATGAACTTAATTTTTACTTAGCAATGAAAGTTTTAAATGGCATAAAGCATTTGATAGCAAATAGTGACTATTTGAGAATTAAAGAAAAATTAGAGGGGAAATACAAGCCAATTTTTGCATTAGCATCAGAAATATAACTTGACTAATGTTTGGTTTAGAGTGATATATACATACGATGAAAATAGAGAGAATAAGCCAATTGAATACAAGAGTGATACGATTTAATAAGCGAGTTGCTGCTTACTGCAGAATATCTATGGAATGCGATAGATTAAACAACTCACTTGCAAATCAAATAAGTTACTATAAAGATTTAATCACTCATACCAAAGGATATGATTTCATTAAAGTATATTATGACCGCGGGATTAGCGGCACAGGATTAAAGAATAGAGACTCGTTTAATGAAATGATAGAAGATGCTAAAGCAGGTAAGATAGATTTAATTTATACAAAATCAATAAGCAGGTTCGCAAGAAACACGGTTGACTTACTAAATACAGTTAGACTTCTAAAGTCAATAAATGTTGGAGTAATTTTTGAGAAAGAAAATATAAATACTTTATCATCCGACGGAGAGTTTATGCTTACGATTTTGGCATCGTTCGCTCAATCTGAATCGGAAAACATAAGCAGCAATTGCAGGTGGGGCATAAGAAAAAGAATGGAGCAAGGGATAATTAGTCATAAAGATTTATTTGGATATGATTATGATAAAAAGACAAAGAAGTATAGTATTAACAAAGAAGAAGGAAAGATAATAAAAGAAATATTTAAAAGGTTTAATAATGGCGAAACCTATACTGAGATAGCAAAAAAATTAAAAGAAAGAGAAATTAAAACAAGAAATGGTTTAGATATTAATTATTTAACAGTTAGAGATTTTTTGAAACAAGAGAAGTATGCTGGTTATACGATTACATTAAAAAGATATATTTGCGACTCATTAACTCATAAAGCAAAGAGAAACAAAGGTGAAGTTGCAAAATATAAAATTGATGGAACTCATCCAGCAATAATAAGTAAAGAAGAGTTTGAGAAAGCACAAGAAAGAATTAAATATATAGCAGAGCACAAAGTCGAATGCCACAAACAAAGTAAGTGGTTTACAGGACTTGTCAAATGTCCAGTTTGTGGAAGGTCAATGATAGTATACAATAGTATATTTCTTAGATGCATAGGAGCCTGCAAATATCGAAATTGTGATAATAAGCAAACATTAAAAATAAGTGAATTAGAAGAAGTATTAAAAGGTTTAGATAAATTAAAAATTGAGAAAATAATATTTAAAAAAGTAAGATTAAATAGATTTAGTAGAAAAGGAATAAAGCCAGGGGAACAGCCTGATAGAAATATAAGGAAGGAGGACTTTGAAATAATATGGAAGCACTAATAGCACCTAAGGTTACGGCAAAGAATGTCACTATAATTCCAAGGACAGTCGACAACCTTAAACTTACGCCCATTAAGTCTTTAGCAAAGAAAAAGGTGGCAGCATATGCGAGAGTTTCAACCGATATGGAAGAGCAAGCCACATCTTATGAGGCACAGGTTGACTACTATGAAAACTATATAAAGCGAAATAAAGAGTGGGAGTTTTGTGGTATTTATGCAGATGAAGGCTTGTCTGGCACATCGATAAAGAAAAGAGATGGATTTAATCGAATGATAAACGATGCACTTGCTGGTAAGATAGACCTTATAATTACAAAGTCCATCAGTAGATTTGCAAGAAACACTGTTGATAGTTTAACGACAATAAGAAAACTAAAAGAGAAGAATATAGAAGTATTCTTTGAGAAAGAAAATATAGGAACACTTGATGGCAAGGGTGAGTTATTACTAAGCATAATGTCATCAATCTCGCAAGAAGAATCAAGGAGCATATCACTTAATACTACATGGGGCATTCGTAAGCAGTTTGCAGATGGTAAAGTGAAAATGGCAACTAAGAACTTTCTTGGATACGATATGGTAGATGGTAAACTTGTAATTAACAAGAAACAAGCTGAAGTGGTAAAGCTCATTTATAGGATGTTTATTGTAGGGAACTCGATATATAGCATTAAAAAAGAACTTGAAAGAAATGGCATACCATCTCCTGGTGGTTCTAAAAAATGGAGTGTAACCACTATTAAGTCGATATTAACAAATGAGAAGTTTAAGGGTGATGCACTTTTACAAAAACAATACACAGCTGATTTCTTAACTAAAAAGAGAAAATACAATAAAGGTGAGATACCACAATATTATGTAAGTGATGACCACGAAGCCATAATTGACAAGAAAACATTTGATGCCATACAGGTAGACATTCCAAAGAGATGTGGCAAGAGTGGTAATAACCTGTTCTTAAACAAAGTGGTTTGTGGTGAGTGCGGGTCAGTGTTCGGTAGGAAGTTATGGCATAGCAACGATAAATATAGAAGATATGTGTTAAGGTGTAATGCCAAATATAAGAATGATTGTAATAGTGGAACAGTTACAGAAGAAGAAGTTAAGGATTTCTTTATAGAGTGTTTCAATAAACTAAACAAAAAAGAGTGCCTTAAGGATATCGAACTAATGAAAGAAGCACTCGGTGATCTAACAAAAGAAAACAATGAAATAGAGAAAATACAAAATGAGATACTAAAGATTGTTACACAGGATGATGAAGTAATTGAAATGTTCAACACTGGCAAAATTGATACTTTAGAGCAGCACGAGAAATTGGCAAAAGAACACGAAGTATTAACTCATAAATTAAATAAAGTAAATGAGCGAATTGCTGAGAAGAAAGACAAATTAAAAACTCTTGATAACTTTGCAAGAGATGTATGTGGTATAAGTGGCAAGTTAAAAGAGTTTAATCAAGAGCTACTTGTGATTCTGGTTGACAGGATAGAAGTACACAAAGGCAAGTTGGTGCTCGTTTGGAAGGATGGCAAGTATGAAGAAAAGACATTATAAGCCACCTTAGATGTGTAGTTTACTAAGTCGTTAAAAATGGCCAATTTCACAAAACTGCGATTTTCGTTTCAATTCCGTTTCATTTCCGTTTCAAAACCGTTTCATTTTCGTTTCATTTTCGTTTCAAAACCGTTTCAAAATCGTTTCAAAATCGTTTCAAAATCGTTTCAAATTCGTTTCAAAATCGTTTCAAAATCGTTTCAAAACCGTTTCAAAAATGGTATCAAGGTAGATGTTGCGAGAAACACTGGACACGATGGAAGTCTTTCGACGGGGCATGCTAATAGTAGTTTTGATATGCTGTCGCGTCTTGAAACGATGGTGCTTATGGCGGAGAATTTGCCGCTTCTCGCGATTAGGCAGCAGATAGTGAGTGCCATAGATATACTTGTGCATCTCGTGAAACTAAAAAATAAAAAAAGGGTTGTGTATGAAATTGTTGAAATCGTCGGACTTAAAGATGGGAACTATGAAATCAATAAACTTTACGAATATAAAGAAGGAAGTCTTAAAAAATGTAACGAGCTTAAAGACACAAGGAAACTTGATTAAAGATTATGATGAATACTTTTTAAATATAAAAGATCTTGTGAGAGAAGCAAGTAAAGCAGTAATTGCATTATTTTTGATCGCTCTCACATTTTATAGAAGCAAAATTATTTTTATAATTTTTTTACCTTTATGTTTTGTATATCCTTTTTTTACAAAAAAGAAACTTGTTGATGAAAGAAAAAGAAAATTGCTTATAGAGTTTAAAGATTTTCTAAGAGTTATAAAAACAAATCTTGAAGCATCGTATTCTATAGAAAATAGTTTTATAAACTCCGTAAAGGAACTTAAGATGGTGCACGGTGAAGATTCGATGATGGTGAAAGAATTATTATTTATGATAAAAAGACTAAGTAATCCTATAGAAAATGTATTTAAAGAATTTGCAGATAAAACGAAGATAGAAACTATAATGGATTTCTCTGAAGTGTTTATTATAGCAAAAAAGAATGGAGGGAATATCGCGAAAATTATAAGTAATACTATAAATATTATTAACGATAAGATAGAAATAGAACTTGATATAGAGCTTAAAACTGCTGAAAAGCAATTTGAGCAAAACATTATGAACTTGCTACCTTTTTTTATAATCCTATATATGAATTTCACAAGTAGTAGTTTTTTGTTGCCACTTTATACTACTTTTGTAGGAAGGGCCGTTATGACTTTAGCTCTTGTCGTTTACTATATTTCATTTATGATTTCAAAAAAGATACTCGATATTGAGGTGTAGATGAAAAAAGTAAAATTAAAACTAAGTCATTATCTAGATAGGATGAAATCCGCACCCAAAGCAGTAAAGATTATAATCCTACTTATTATCCCCCTAACGATACTTACTTATTTTTTAAATATGGAAAGTATATTTGTAAGGCCTTATGAGGTAGAAAGGGGCAGTTATGGAAGAGAAAAGACTCCATATAAAGTGAACTTATCTGTCGGGGAGTTCAACGATATGGAGTTTGACTTTTCTGTATCAAGTAAAAGATATAAAGAAGAAAAGGCAGATAAATTATTTGATAAATTGTATGAAGAATCATTACTTAATCTACTCGGTGATAATGAAGATTATTATCATATAAAAAAGAATCTAAATTTTAAGAGTGGTCTTGGAAATGGTGTAACGATGACTATTAAATTTAGACCTGAAATGATTTCTTCGCCATCAGAATATAACATCGATTATTTTACAAAATATCAAAATATAATTGACAGCGCAGGCAGAGTTCATAATGAAGATTTATCAAGTGATGAAGTGGTGGAAGGTTATTTAATATTAAGATTTAGTGTAAATGTATCAGAAAAAGAAACAGCTTATAAATCAAAAGAATATTATATAGATGTAAATGTAATAAAAGCAGAGACTTCGAAAATAGAAGAATTAAAAAAAGAAATAAGTAATAAAATAAAAGAAATAGATAAAGATACTTTAGATAAAGATACTATTACATTACCGAGAGAAATATCGGGAAATAAAATAGTATATAAAAATAAAACGAACTATAATTTTTTGCTCGTACCTATTTTACTTATAACAGTATGTGCTATTTTAATGATAAAAGTAAAAGTTGACAAAAAGGAAGAGGATAAAAAATTAAAAGAACAACTTAAAATAGATTATCCACAAATTATAACTAAAATACTTATATATGTAAGCTCAGGACTCACAATAAGAAATAGCATAAGGTTAATAGCGAGTACATATGAAAAGAATAAATCGAAAAATAAAAATAAACTTAAAAGAAGGGCATATGAGGAACTATTAATCGCAAAAAAGAAACTCGATAGTGGAATGGGTGAAATAAAAGTGTATGAAGAAATGGCAAGTAGTATAAAAGATAGAACTTACACTAGGTTTTTAAATATTATCATACAAAATATTAAAAATGGAAATAAAGATATAAAAAATATTTTGAGTTTGGAGGTGCAAGATGCTTTATATGAGAGAAAACAAAGAGCAAAAAAACTTGGCGAAGAAGCTTCTACAAAACTTATACTTCCATTAATGCTGATGCTTTTTGTCATTATGATTATAATCATGGTGCCAGCATTTATGGGAATGAAATAAAAAGATAAAAGGAGGGGAATATGTTAAATGTAATAGATAGAGGAGTAGCTTTAATAAAAAGTAAACTATATGAATTCCATCGTGATGAAGAAGGAGCTGGAGTAATAGAGCTTGTACTCATTATAGTTGTGCTTATTGGATTTGTAGTTATTTTTAAAGATAAAATAGGAAATCTTCTTTCTACAGTATTTGAAAAGATAAACGGACAAGCAAGTACACTGTATGATTAAAGAAGAAAAAGGAAGTGTAACAATATTTTTTGTATACACTATAGTACTGGTGATGTCTCTTATATTTTCTATTACAGAGCTAGCGAGAATGAATGCTGAAAGACTGTATTTGCAGATGGCGAGTTCGGTAAGTGTTGAATCTATGCTTAGCATGTATCATAGAAAATTATATGAGTATTATCATATATTTGCTCTTGAGATGAGGGATGAAGAAGGACTAAAAAATGAATACTTTGACTTTCTCATGCCTCATTTTAGTGAAAATATTTTAGGGGATGAAAGAAAAATTAATAACTGGGAAATAGCGCATATAGACAAAGATTTAATAGATATAAATTATAAAACTATACTTACGGACAATAGTATGGAAAAAGAAATAATAGAATATATGAAGATTTCTCTTATTGGCAAAGTAATAGAGTATCTCGGAAATAAAAAAGAAATTAAAGATGAAAATGATTTAAGTTCTTTTGAAGATGTGTTTAATAAAATTATAGAATCACATAATAAAAAAAGTATATATGCAGAAATTCACGAAAGGTATTTTAATTTTTCTTCTTCTCTTAAAAAACTAGCTAAAAATGCTGATAATTTAAAAAATGATATAAAAGAAGTGAATAAATATTTAAAAGATACTAGAGGTATTACGACGAATGGTTCTGTCTCAAGTGTAAACAAAGTAAAAAATAGTATAGAAAAAATAAAAAATAAAATAGATAGTGTATATGTATCAATAAATGGATATAAAGAAGCTCTTTCTCAATATAGAGAAGAGATAGAAAAAAGTATTGATAAATATCAAAGTGACCTAAATAGTGGAAAATATGATTTTAACGAAGAAACGATAAGTTTTATTGATGAGGAATTTGAAACATTTATAAGTTTTAGTGAAGGCGAAGATGAAATACTTAAAAAAATAGAAGAACTTGAAAAAAGTATAAATGTAGACAAAAAAGAATTTAATACATTTAGATATGATTTAAATAATTATCAAACAGAACTTGAGATACTTGAAGATTATAAGAAAGAACTTAGTCGTCTTAAGGGTGATGAAAAAGATCCAGCTGAAATGGAAGCTGTGAATGAGGAAATAAAAAGTTTAAGAGAAGAAATAAGAGATTATGTAAAAGAATTGATAAATCCATATATTTTAGACATGTACTACGAAGAGATAATATTTAATTTATCACAAGGTGAAACAAGAGAAGAAAAAGCAATGGAAAAAATACTTTCATTCGGAAATAATATGATACTTAAAAGTGTCTTAACGAATGAAGAGTATAGTAGCATTAATAATGAAAAAGTGAGTTATAAAAATTTTAATCTAAACGGAGCTACATCATTTTTAAATAAATTACTTGTTAATGAGTATAGGTTAAAGGATTTTAATTATTATAATAAAAATTTATTAAATGAAGAAACATTAAGTGGAAGTGTTCGCCTTGAGGTAGAGCAAATATTAAAAGGTAAGAACAGTGATGTGGAAAACCTTGATAGCGTTGTAAAGGAAATAATTGCTATTCGTATGGCGATGAATATACTTCACATATATAAAACTACCGAACTAAGAGAAAGGGCAAGAAATTTATCAATAGCTACATTTGGTGCGATATCACCAGTATTACAAGAAGTTATGTTTGTATTTATTATAACTTCTTGGGGAATTTGCCAGAGCATAAAAGATGTAAGAAAACTTCTTCATAATAAAAGAGTGCCATTTATACCTACTGATGAATCATTTGATTTTAATGTGAGCGATATATTTAGATTTGGAGAAGGTGACACTTCTATGCTTGATGATGATAATGAAAGTGAAGATGCTTTTTTAAATATGAATTATAAAGATTATCTAAGACTTTTAATGCTTATAGATGATAATAGAAAAATGAATAGAAATATGGCATCTATAATACAAAAGAATATGGAAAATGTAGAAGAGACTTTTGATTTAAATAATATGCTTTATTCTTTTATGTCGGTAAATACTTTTAAATCTTCTCATATGCTTACTGAAATGCTTTTCTTAAGACCGAAGGATATAGAACTAAATGATAGTTATAAAATAAGAATAGAAGCTTATAGTGATTATGGAAATCTCAAATAAAAAGAAAAAATACAAAGCTTCAGTGACTGTGGAAGCAGCGATCTCATTTACACTTACTATATTTATTTTAATACTTGTTGTGGGACCTTTATTTATATTAAAAAAAAGCGTAGTTAGCATAACTGAGATGGAAAAGCTTAATAGGCTTAGTTGTTATTTTGAAGAGTATAAGTATCATGGTAAAAATTTAGCAAGTAATAGTGAAGCATTTAAAAAAATAAATGAGTACATAGAAAACTTCGATGATGCAGAAGATTATATAAACTCTGGATATATTTTGTATAAATTAATAGAAAACGACATAGATAAAAATAATCCATTTAATAATATTGATAACCTAACTTCTTTAAATGAAAATATTTATGATGAAGAAACGGGAATAGTAAAATATGATATTCTATATTCATTTAAACTCCCATTAAATGTCCTAAGTATAAATAATATAAATCAAAGATTTGTAGTAAATAGAAGGGCTTTTATAGGTGCTAACGAAGATAGGTTTTCTGAAAAAGAAAAATTACTTGAAATATATCTTGCGAGAAATTATAAAGTGTATGGGGTTTATCATATAAGTCCAACTTGTACATATTTAAAGAAAGATCTGAAATCCGGAAATTTTATTCACATTTCTAGTGAAAGAAATGAGAATGGAGAAAAATATAGTAAGTGTGGGTATTGTATAAAGGGAAGAGTTGATGACGATACTATATATTTTTATACAATGTATGGTCATTTATTTCATAAGAATAATAATTGCCCGCTTATGACAGCTTATGTATCAAAAGTGAGTAATGATTATATAGAAAAATATAATCTAAAACTTTGCGTAAGATGCAAAAAGAAATATGGAAATGTAAATAATGAAGAAGAAAATGAAATAGATAATGATGGAGAAGAATAGTGAAGAATATAGTTTTTATATTGTTTTATATAATATTTTTATACTTTGATATAAAGAAAAAAAGCATAAGTAGAAATCTTCTCATAGCGTATTTTGTGATAGGAGTAAT
>CAMJKC010000032.1 GCA_946406305.1 uncultured Lachnospiraceae bacterium | reverse complement strand
AGGTAATAATCCATATATCAAAATACAAAAAATAAATAATAATATAGTCTTAAAAAGGACGGTGGTGCATTTATCACATAAAATATGTGGGACACCAAATGGGGTGGAGTGTTCACATAGCGGTGAGAGCCATAGTGATTTGAATGAGACTTGGAAAATAGTGATAGAGACAAATGATATTCAGAATACAGGATATACAGACAATGTGAGTTTCAATGTGCTTTATGAGGATATTGTTTTAGAAAGCCTTGAGGTTAAAGGAATGTTATATATATGTTTACATGGGCATCAGTTAACAGTAACGAAAAATGCGTTTACAAATAGTAATAATGCAGGAATATATATAACTAACTGTGTTGAAAAAAGAGGCAAGTTGTATTGTGGAGATGGAGAGCAAGCGGCTGGAGATAAAAGGTTTTTATTTAGCAATGTAACAAACTATACATATGGTGGACCTCATGGTATAGATATAGAACTTGAAAAAAGAGGATATTCTTCTGCAAATTTAACTTATATGTATAACACAAAAATGAAATTAAATTGTCCAACTGAAGCAAGCATAGGTTTGTTTACTGCAAAAAATGACACACAGGGGGTATCTTCTGATATAAAATTAGAAAATGTTGAAATATCAAGAAGCACTTTTATTGGAACTATTATTAAAAGAGATGAAAACACTAAAGGATTGACAGAAGTAAATAATGTAAATATATGTAATAATATGTATTTAAATGACATAGTTAACAACAACAATCAAAACAGTGTAATTAATTTCATTGGAGATAATAATATAAAAGATAACCGCGTCATGGGAGTAGGTGAACCTACAGCTATAATTTTAACAGAGGGATCAATAAATATAAAAGAAAACTCATCTTTAAATATAGAAAATAACAAAATGCATGTAAGAGACTACTTATTATATTGTAAAGGTGAGATAGGGAAAGGTGCATCTTTAAATATACGAAATAATGAAATAGCATCACAACCATCCTGCTTAATATATGGTTATTATGGTAAGTTTGAGACACATAAAGGTTCAACAGTGAATATTGTTAATAACACTATGAGGAGAAAAAGAGGCGATCAAGCTATAATAGGCAGAGGTGAATTAGAATATAGTTTTTATGGTGGTTTAAATATTACAGATAATAAATATATTTTAGAAGGTGAAAGAAATGAAGGAATTGTAGCTGCTATATATAACACAAAAAGTATATATGTAGGTGGAGATGCTATAGTGGTAAAAAATAATCATTCATATACAGATGATGGTCAAACTAAAATTGAAACAGGAAAAGATTATATGTATCAAGTATATTGCACACATGATAAAGGAATATTTGAATACAGTGGGGGTGAAGAAAGTTTATTTGATGGTGAAAATACGAGAGTAGAAGGAATATTTTTCAGTGCTACAGATGGCACAGGTATAATTTTTAGAAACTGGACAAGAGAGACTGTAGCAAATTATAGAAATGATTTGATTTACACAGCATTCAGTATTGATAAACAATCAAGTAAAGATGTATCCATCTATTTAGAAGATAATAATTGTGCTGCTATTATAAAACATGCTCATAAAGTCTGTGGAGTGGATAACTCTAAAGAGTGTAATCATTATGGCATAGGAGAGCATAAAATTAAAGTAGGAGAAGATAATTATAAACCATTATATAATAATATAAAAATACCAACAGAAGGTAGAATTTACCTTGAAGAAGATGTGACAGCATTAGGAGCTCAATCTCAGATAGAATTGACAGGAGATTTGCATATTTGTTTAAATGGTCATAAGCTCATAAATACTTCATTTGTTATGCCGGCGAGAGCAAATTACAATGTTTATATTACTACTTGTGTAAGTGGAAATAGTAGTTTTGAGGCTTATAATAATAATACAGTAATATCAGGAGGGTATGGGCATATTTTAGGAGTTTCAACTATATCTGTATTGGCTTCAGCACTTGTTACAACAACAAATGATTTTGAAATGTATAAAGTAGAAGTAACAGGAAAAGAAGGGGTTGGTATGAGTGCAGTAAACATAACCCCAAGGGGAGAGGATAGAGCAGTAGCAACATTTTCAAGTTGCACATTTAAAGGCTTTAGTAATTATAATCATCCATTCATGCAAATAACAAGAACGAAAACTTTAATAGCAAATACGAAGATTAGCAACAATTCACTTAATGCAACATACCTAATGAATATGGTCAATTCTAATACTACTATAGAAAATAGCAGATTTGAAGACAATGTGGTGTCAGGTGGCTTTATGTCGTTTGAAAATAGTGATGTTGATTTTTATAGCAGTAACTATATAATTAATAATAAATATGGAGCAGATGACTCATATTTCATATTTACATCAGGGACGACGAAGGTGCAAGTTGAAGATCTTTCATCATTAGACATAGAAAATAATGAAACGACGAGTGTAGAAGGTGTGAGCCGTGATTTTGTATTACTAACAAATGGAATGGAAATAGGAAATGAAGGAAGAACAAATATAATAAATAATAAAATGAACTTTTCTCAAATGAGAAATATAAGTATATTAAAAATTGATAGCATAAATAAAAATATCAATTTGAATCAGACAGGTATTTTGGAGATAAAAAATAACACAATAACGAGGGGTGGAGATGTAAAAAAAGTAATAAGTTCTGCTCTGTGTATATCAACAGGAAGTCAAATATTGCTTGGCTGGGGATATGTAGATATATCTGAAAATAAAAATGGAAGTAATCCTATATATGAAATATATTCTTATAATTATGGTGGATTTGTATCATTTACAGGGGATATAAATCAAAAAAATAAATTTAGCAATATAGTATTTGCAAATGAGCAAGAAATAGGTGTTATATCAATAAATTATGTAACTGATTTTGATTATAGGTTGATGTTTACAGCACATAAAGATATAGGATATGATGTGGCAAGATTTGAAAATAGAGTAGTGATAGAAGTTCATCACCATAAGATATGTGGTGCAACTCAAAGCTGTACACATTTTAAAGAAGATAGTGCGGAAACTTCACATATGAGTGACCCTACATTAAATAGAGAAAAAACATATCATAGAATTACTTTTGAAAAAGATGAAGATATAATTTCATATTTAAAAGAAGGTGGAAGTAAATTTTTGATAAGAGATATAACATTTGAAGAGGATACAAGTATAAGTTTAAACAATGATTTATTCTTGTGTTTAAATGGACATTCTATAAAAAATGTTAATTTTGAAGGAAGAGGAAAGAAAATATATATAACAAACTGTAAAAATAAAGAATCAAATATATTAAATAAAACAAGTAATTATATGTTTGAAATAGAAAAATTGGGTATATATGGCAATAATAAGAATATAAAACTTTCTACAAATTTGATATTTAATAATATAGGGACAGCTTCTTCTTTATCCCTTACCTTACAAGGGGTTTTGGCAGAAGGAGATACAAATATAAATGTGAGCGAACCTACAATACTTAATGGAGTTGGAAGGGCTATACACATAGATGATGTAGAAATAAAAAATTTTGGAAAGAGAAAATCGTTGATAAAAGGAACGGGTTCAGTATATGCGAGAAATTTTACAGTATCAAGAGCATCATTTGAAGAGAAATTTATAGAACAGCAAATAACTTTGTATGGAGATAATTTATTTGAGAATATAAATTATGGAAACGAGGAAACGGAATCTTCGTTTATGAATCTTTTATCGGTCAATGACGGAATTACGACCATAAGAAGAGTAAAAGGTATTAAATCAGATTTGATTAGAACGTCAACAAACCTTGAGATAAATGAAACAGCAGGTTTAATTATAGAAAATAATGAATTGACGAGAAAAAATAATGAAAATGAAAATCAGGCATATATAAATTTATTGGTAAACAATATATCAATAGTAAATAAGGGAATACTATCAGTAAGAGAAAATAAAATAACTAATACAAACATAGTAAGAGGAGCAAATAATATAGGTGCTGTGCTTTTGACAAGAGCAGGGCAACAACTTAAAGTTGGAAATGGATATACAAAAATAATAAATAATGTATCAGATGCATCAAGAGATGTACTTGAATTGTATCCAAACCAATATATGTATAGCATACTCTCTACAACGAGCCAAATACCTATAGTGCAAATAGAAGGCACAAGACTCGCTACAAGTTCAGTGTTTTTAGTAGCCTTACAGTCAAGTGATGGAAAGGGAGTTATATATGAGAACTTTGATAACTCACATGTAGATGGCATAGGAGAAGACACTCACTTAAGAGTATTCGCAGCAGACACAGCACTTAAAAATGTAGCTCTTGGAATTGATGTGACAGAAGAAAGAAGAGTAGTAATAACACAAGTTTCACACGGAACACACAAGGTGTGTGGTTGTCCATACACAACTGCCTGTGAACATGACGGAGTAGTTCACACACAAAGCATAATATATACCCCTCTTGAGTTTACAAACCAAAATGAGGTAATAAATAAATTCTTAGAAGGTGGAAATTATTATTTAATGAGCAATATAACAATAAGTGATGTAGATGTATATGAACTTAACTTGCAAGAAGGGGTTACACTTAATATTTGCTTAAATGGAAAAACTCTTGGAATACCTTCTGTAAGTGGAGATGGAGTTATAAATATATGTAACTGTAAAGATGATGTAGGGTATATAACTCAAACGATGACAGTTGGAAATGACCCATTTATAAAGAATATAGATGGCGGTATATATAGTTATAGAAATAAGACCGTTTTAAATATGGGAAGTATAATTAGAAATGAGACAAAATCGTTTACAATACACAATGCAGCTATAACAAGTAATATTGCGAACATTACAATTCCTGCTATAAGCGTTGAAGGAGAAAATGGTCACTTCTATATGAGTAGTGCAGATGTAACGAGTTATAATGCCACAGGGAAATTTATAAATAATTTAGGTCAAATTACATTAAACAAAGTGCATTTTAGCAGAAATATTTCAGTAGAAGAATTTATATACAACAGTGAAAAAGCCACTTTAAGTATGACAGGCGAAAACAAAATAGAATATAATACTGTAGCTAAAAAATCGTTTATCAATGTAAAAGGTAGATTTACGATAGAAGATGAAGCTTTTGTAGATATGACATTTAATGCAATGGAGAGGACAGGAGAAAAGCAAGCTATTTTGTATTTAGATTCAGATGACATACTTATAAAAGGAAAACTCTCTGTTATTAACAACATGGCAATAAATTGTGACGGTGTAAGCAGTGAAAATTTTGCAAGTGGTATCTATGTAGTTGGAAACAGGGCATTAAAGATAGGAAGTGGTGGAGTAAAAGTAAACAGAAATGTTTCGTTTTCAACAAATGCAGAAGAAGGGGAAATTGTAACATCTGGTTCAAACTATATGTATCAAATATTGTTTGATAAACACGATGGTGCAATAGAACAGATAGAAGAGACAAAATTTTCAGTAGCAGATAACTACCTCGTTGTAGCATTTACAGGTGAAGAACAGACAGGTATTTTGTATAAAGGCTTTACAAGTGATAAAGTTTCTGATGTGAGCTTTGGTTCTTACTTTAAATGCTTTAAGTCAGACCATATAATAAATCCTTATTCAGTAGTTTTAGATGGAAATGATGTAGTAATCGGTGGACACACACATACTTTGTGTGGACTTACAACTGAAAGCGAGTGCATTCACGATAGTAGAATGGGGTCACATACAGAAAATTTAGTTTATGCCGTAATAGATGACACATATAGCATATCAGAAATAAGAAATCTTTTAAGTGCAGGTGGCAACTTCTATCTTGGAAGTGACATTGGAAATGATGATATTATGATAGATGTAAAAGCCACAGCTGATTTGTATTTGTGTTTAAATGGATATAGCATAAACAACATCCAATTCGCTTATAGCACAAGGACAGCAGATTACATAAATGTCAAGACTTATGTTACGAATTGTAGAGAAGTAAAGAGTACTGTTACATATCAAAATATAAATACTGCATTTAGCACAAATACATATTTATATGGAAGAAGTTTTACAGAAGAAGAGAATCAAGTAAATAATATAAAGATTGTATCAAATAGAATTTATGCGGCAAATAATCAAAATATGGAATTTTTTGCTTCTAATATAGACTTTACTTATTTTAACGACAATGTAGTAACATCAACAAATATATTCTTTGTAGGGGGTGGAACAAGTAAAGCAATAATAGAGAATTGTCATTTTGATAATTATGTGTCAGGGCTCAACTTTATGGCGATACCTTCAAATACCAGTGTGACACTTGTGAACACAGATGTATTAAATGTAAAAGGGTACACAAATAGCATATTTAATATATCTGGTAATGGAATACTTGAACTTGAAAAGAATATAAATGTTAAAAACTGTGAACTCGTAAGAATGGATAACACAGATGCTACCCCACAGGGAATTATAAAAGTACCAGGTGGCTCAAATTTATATTTGAATGGATTTTTGACAGTTACAAATAACAAAGTTAAAGGAACAGGAGTAAATGAAGTTTTATCTGCAAGAGGAAAGATAGGAGCAGTAGTTCTCTCTGGTGGTGGTGCAAAAATAAACTTAAACGGCGATTCATCACTTGTAATTAACAACAATACAAGTGATGCAACAGAAGAGATAATCAAAAATTATCCAAATCAATATATGTATCAACTTTTAAGTTACAACAGTGATGGGCCTATTGACCAAAGGACAGGAACTATAAATGCAAATAACTCTCTTGTATATGTCGCATTTGCAGTAAAGCCAAATACAGGAACGATATACAAAAACTTTACAGTAGATAGAGTCGTAGGTTATACAGATACAATTTATCACAAAGTGTTTAAGGCAGATTTATTTACAAATGATGCTTTTGCTGTTAAAAAGGAAGAAGACAATGTAGTTATAGCATTACACTTGCATAAAGTTTGTGGAATACAGGAAGGCACTGATTGTAAGCATGAGGGTGCTTCTCACACAGAGGCGATTTACTACTACCCTATATACACTAAAGAAGACTTCCTTGCGATGAGTGACAAAACTTATACTCAATATGAAAATAAATATCACACAGTAGGATATTACTTGCTTGATGATATAGACTTGGGAGATAATAGCAATATAGTAATAAACAATACTAATTTCTACCTATGCTTAAATGGGTATAATGTAAAAGGAGCAACTTTTGTCCTTAATAGTGATGAAAAAGCAGGTTCAGTATATCCAGACTTTGGAATTACTAACTGTATGGAGAACATAAGAAGCACTATGACATCATTTGTCACAAGTGAGGTTTCTCTCATAAACAGAGGTTTAAGCACAAATTATTATAACTCATACATATATGGTAGAAATAATATAGATATAAAATATAGCACAGTGTGGAATACAGGAAGAGAAGGAAAACTTACAGGAACAACTTCAGAAGCTTATAAAAATGAAAATAGGAAGATGCATATTTATGGAACATCGCTCTCTGGGTTAAACGGAAACATAACAGTTGTAGGAGAAGGGAATGCCGCTTCAAGGCTTGACGATAAAAATAATGACCATGTATTGTTATCTGGTGTGACAATAGGAAGTATGAGTCAAGTAAATAATTTCATACTTTATAATTTCATATCAGATACAACAACAGCGAGAAATGAAAGAATAAAAGTGGCAGATATAAAAATAAAAGACACGAAATTCTTAAATTTGAGCATTGATTCATTTTATAGGAGTGTGAATGCTACAAGTGAAAATATTATACATACGACTATGGAAGGTGTAGCGTTTACAGGATGTAATTTTGCAAAACCTCTATCTTATGGCTCAAAACTTGACATCATGGGTTCTCTTAAATTTGAGAAAAATATTGTAAATAACACTCTCCTAAGCAATTTTGCATCTGGGCAGAGCTTTAATTATCCAAATGAAGATACAACATTTACACTAAATGAAGATGCGACTCTTGATATTGTGGACAATAGAATAGCAGGTGGACATATAATTGATTTCAACGATACGACCAATGTGACATTTACAGTTGGAACAAATTCAAATGTAAAAATAACAAATAATAAATTCTTGATGACTGAGGGTGAGCAAGTAGCTATGAAACTCACAGGAGGGAATACTAATAATATATTTGGCGATTTAAACATTTCAAATAATACATTTGAGTTGCCAAACAGAGATGGCGAAAACATAGCGGCAGGGCTTTACTTAGATGAAAACACAACTCTCAATGTAGGAAATACAAGAATATATATAAATAACAATATAACAAATAGAACATTATCAATAGAAGATGTAACTGTTTATCAAGTTTATTCAAAGAGTAATAACGGATTCTTAAGGCAAAAGAGAGGAACTAAATTTAAGGCAAGAGATAGTGTTATGACGGTATTCTTTGCAGTAGATAGTGGAGAAGGAACTATATATAAACAGTGGACAAATGATAATGTAAATGAGTATGGTCAAATAACAGTTAGAGATGTATTTTCAGTTGACGCTGCATACAAGGAGACACTTACAGTGTTGCTTGTTGATTCTGATGTAAGGATAGCATCAGTTTCATTTATAGTGCATTATAATTCGGGGACAGCAAGAGATAGTCAAGGAAGGGTATATGTAGATACTAAGAATGCACTTGAAGATACTCCAGTTACTAAGAGTTATGTAGAGCTTAGTGATAACACAAATGGGTTTTCTATAGATGGATTTACTATGATAGGTTGGGCGACACATAGTGATGCAAAAGAAAATGAAGTTGCATATCCGCTTATGGACTATGTTTCAGAGAGCGTTATCAACGAAACAGGTGAGAAGATAGTAAATCTTTATGGAGTGTGGAGAGAAAATACTTACACAATACGATTTATTGCAACAGAGCCAAATGCGACAGGTGTAACTGCAACGATATCAAATGTAAAGGCGAGGTCAGTATTTAAACTACCAGAAAGTGGATTCTTTATAAGATATATGAGATTTAAGAGCTGGCAACTTATGAGCATACAAAATGAATCAAGAGATTTTATGGAGAGCGATTTGATAGGGACAACTTTTGCTACGACATCAGAAATAGATTCACTTTGTATGGAAGATAAAGGACTTGTAACCTTTGCACAAGTTTCCGATGCGGCGATTTATACTGTTAGTTACTACAGTATGCCTATTGTTGGAAGTGATGGAAAACAGCATAGAGCAGAAGGAAGTGTTCCTTCACAAGTATATAGACTTATTGACCCTACGGCGACGATAGCTTCTAACTCGTCTCCAGGGTTTACTATGGAAGGCTTTATGTTTAAAGGCTGGCGAAGTTCAACTGGTACTATTTATAGTGAAGGTCAAGTTGTGAGAACTATGTCACAGCAAGAAGATGGTAGAGTTCCATTATATGCTATTTGGGAAGAAATAACTTATACCATAAAATTTGATAAGGGTGATGCAAACGGCACAGGGACGATGCCTAATCAAAATTTTGGATATTATGAAACAAAGAGTTTGTCTTTATTACAATTTACAAACAGCACAAGTCCATTCACGAGGTGGATTATAACAAGTGCACTTTTGCCTAATGGAACTCCTTCAGAGGCGGACCAAGATAAATTAAATATGTCTTATAAAAATGGGGCACAGATTTCAAAACTTACAAAGACAAACGGACTTATATTTACATTTACAGCTATATGGTCAAATGACCACAGACACTATGCTTGTGGAGTGATGCCTGGTGGCAGATGTTCTCATGGTGACCATATAAGTAGTCACAGTGAGGTTATAGGATATTCTCCTTGGGGCTCAGCGGCTATAAGTCAAGGTGGGTATTATCTTACTGCAAATATGACAAATAACACTACTATAAATGTAACAGGGAAATTATATATATGCCTTAATGGATTTTCATTGCAAGGAGTTAGATTTGTAGCAGCAAACGAAGAGGCAGAAATATTTATTACTACTTGTTTCTATCAGCCAGCAAGTATACAACTTGATACACAAAATGCAGTATTCTCTACAAATATGAATTTGACAATAATGGGAATACATAGGATTACTATAGCAGCAGATTATGTGACAAAGAGCATAACTCATAATTTCACTGCATATGGTTGTGACTTTATGCAAGGAAGTAGATATATAAGTGAATATGGATTTAGTTTTGATGGAGATGGCGATAAACAAGTCATTATAGATAATTGTTCGTTCAAGAAATTCTACGATAGGCAGGCGATGTTCTATGCAGATAGCAGGACAAACACAATAATTAAAAATACTTTATTTGAAGCAAACACTATAAATGCTAATATGTTATATACAAAAGGAAAAATGGAAATAGAAAACATTGATGTATTAGAAAACTTTGTCACAGTAAATAATATGATTGCAGCAAGTGGAGAAAATGCGGTAATAAGTATTAAAAATATGCGAGCAGAGTATAATGCTATTGTGGACGGAATGTTCAGCGTATCAGATAAGGCGAAAATAGTGATAGAAAAAAGTGATGATAATTTGACAGATATAATTGGGTCAAGAGGTGGTGAAGTTTATGGTAGCTTCATAAAAATAGACAATGCCACATTTGAAATTGCAGAAGATGAAAAACTTGTGATAAGAGATTCTACAAGTATGAATGGAAACATTATCAATATATCAAATGAAGGACTTCTTTTAGTTAAAGGTTCACTTGTAATAGAGAATAACTCATTTAGGGCTAATGATAAAGTAGAACATGCAGGTATAAGACTTGACAGAAGATCAAATATAAGAGTAGGAAATTCAGAGTTAAGAGTTATAAACAATAAATCGGCGACAGAAACTGAACACATATATCAAATTTTGTCAGAGAATATAGATGGCTTTATAGACCAAATAAGTGGCACTAAATTTATTACAAAAGAAAGTAAGATGGAAGTTGCGTTCTCCCATAGACTTTTAATTGGTATTATATATGAAAACTGGACAGAAGAAAGTGTAGATGAATTTACAGATACAAAATATAGTGAAGTATTTATAGCAGATAATACAAAAGATGAGAGAATAGTTCTTAAGATGGATGGAAATAATGTAGTAACAAGTGCTCCACATACACATAAAGAGTGTGGTGCAGGGAGAAACGATGCTTGTGACCACACATTTATATCATCACATAGTGTTATAAATACTTATGAGTTGTGGGATGGCTCTAATACAACACTCGCACCTATAAATAACGAAGGAACTACAGGTTATTATTATTTGAAAAATGACTTATCTTTATCTACCATAAGAGTTGAAGGTGGAGTAGGGGCAGTATACCTTTGCTTAAATGGTAGGACTTTGACAGTAGATAGCATATCTTCATCTACAGCAGGTATATATATAACAAACTGTAGAGATGAAGCAGCGAGCATAAAGAAAAATAATAATAAAGAGCTTGCATTATTTGATGGAAGTATTCATATGTATGGAATTGGAGAGATAAATGTATATGGCGATAATATTTATAACTCATCTGATGAATCAAGTTCATATATAAGCCATGTAAATTTCTATGGAGCAAATACAGGAGAGGATAGATTCTTCTCTGGAGAGAATTCAAATCTATATATGTCAAATACAACTATAAAAGGATTTAATATAAAGACAGAAGAAAGAATGATGACAGCAAAGACAATAAACTTAGACACAGTAACTATTGAAGATAACCAGATAGGAGGAGGAGTATTAGGCTATAGTGAATCAGTAAGCACATTTAGAGACATAACAATAAGTAGCAACTCTACAATAAATAGGAGTGGATATATTCTTGAAACTAAGAATGTCCACTTTAAAGGGAATAACTTTATAAGGCAGAACAAATCAGCAGGTGGTATATTAAATTTAGTAGATACGAATGTAGATATAGATGAAAGAAGGCAGAGAGGAGCAATAGTAGTTGCAAATAACGAGGCTAATATTGGAAATGTAGAAAAGAATATACCTGTTGTAAAAATTGACAAAAATGTAGTATTTAGGAACAATGTAATCTTAAGAATATATGGAAACTCTACCGAGATAGTAACTGGTGAGAGTAATATAGTTAGCATTGATGAACCAGTACAGTTTTATGGAGAGTTCTCTGTGTCAGAAAATAAACTCATAGACAAAGTGGGAATATCTACAAGTAGTAGTTTACTATCAGCTATAAAAGTTGCTACAAGTGCTTATATAGGAACAGGAAATGGATTTATAAAAACAGTTTTCAATACTTTTGAAACGATTGATGATAGAGAGGCACATGTATTCCAGTTATTGTCATCAAATGATAATGGTTTATTTAGACAAATACCTGGAACGAGATTTAATGCAAGAGAATGTGATATGAGTATAGCATTTACTACACCAAGAGGTGATGGTATGTTGTATGATAATTATAACGACACAAATGTGGCTTCTGCAAGTGAAATAGTTTACTCACTCATATTTAGACCAGATAAGACTTTACATCCAAAACTCTTGACTACACTTATAGGCGAAGGCGACATAAAACAGTTGTGGATTGACTTTGATATGGAATTATTTGAATACTATGTAAGGTATAATCCTGGAATAGCAACAGATAGTAATGGAGTTAGCTATGTAGTAGAAGGTGAACAATATGAAGACCATATTCAAGGTGGAGAGTATCAATATCCTATAAGAAAAAATCCATACGATTTAGATTACTTCTATTTTGATGGATGGACTACAAAGGATGGCACAGCGACATATAGCGAAGCACAAAAAGTTGTAAGAATAGCAAGATATGACAAGTCAACAGTAGATTTATACCCTATATGGAGAGAGAGAGAGTATGATTTGATATATGAATCAGGCTTAACTGGAAATCACCAGTTAGAGATTCAAGGCATAAAACACAGTGAGTATATAACAGTTGCGACAGAACCATTTGTAAGAAAGGGCTATCATATAAAGAACTATAAATTTGAAAGAGCGGAATACTCAAAGACATCTCCTGGAACAATGCTTGTCAATGTAAATACTTATGATGTAATAACACCAGGGGAAAGGATAAATAATTTGACAAATAGACTTGC
>CAMJKC010000031.1 GCA_946406305.1 uncultured Lachnospiraceae bacterium | reverse complement strand
ATCTTCCATTGCCTTTTTATATTGTTCACATTTGTCAACAAATAATTTAGGTTTTGAATTTCTAAAAGCATATATACTTTGCTTTACATCTCCCACCAAAAATACATTTCTATTTTCATAATTATTAGATATGGCTTTTATTATTTCTTCTTGCACAAAACTCGTATCTTGATATTCATCTACATATATTTGCTTATATTTTTTTTGAAGCCTTTTAGCGAGTTCTGTAAACCTTTTACCACCAGACTCACTCTCCTCATAAAGTAACTCCAATGCATATTTTTGTAAGTCTGATATACTTATGACTTTGTTTGCATTTTTTTCTTCTTTAAATCTAATATATATTTCTTTTAACAAAATCATATATAGTTTGTCATTATTTACATATTTCTTTGTATCAAGTGCATTGTTTAAATTCTTTATAGCCTTCCTAATTAAGTCATACAATTCTTCATATGTATTCTTATTAAACCTATTATAGAGCTGTTTTGTTCCACTTGGACATTCTTTATCAATTTCAATTTTTTCTTTCAATTCTTTGCTATTTAATGCAATTTCCTTAAACTCTTCTATACTCTTATCTACAAATTCTTTTTTCACATAATCTTGCCACATTTTTATATTGTCAAATTTATCATTAAATATTTTTAAGTCATCATCTTTTTTTACTTTTTTTATTATCTCATCTCTATTTAATTCATAAATCTCACAAGCCTCCCCATAGCAAGAGTCAATTTCATCTTTCAATTCTCTTGCATAGTTTTCTACAAATTCGTCATTGTCACACTTCTTAATTTTCTCATCAAGATACTCTATAGGCCATGGAATAGTGTTTAAATACTCTATCCCTTCTGAAAACATTAATTTCAATGTCTTGTCACTCTTTTTAAAATATACCTTAAAAAATAGTTTGTATTCTTCTTTATTGTAATTCTCTTCAAAAAAATCTTCTAACACTCTGTCAAACATAAGTGCTAATTCTTTTTCATCACCAATGCGGTAATTTGGGTCTATGTCATTTAACAAGTAAAAATTCTCATCTATTATCCTCTTACAAAATGAATCTATGGTAGAAATATTAGCACTTTGCAATAATGTAATTTGCCTTTCTATCTCTTCGTCATAATTTACTTTAATATATTCATCAAGAGAATTTTTTATTCTATTCTTTATCTCACTTGCAGCGGCTTTCGCGAATGTCATAACTACGACTTCGCTTGCTTCAACTTCTTTTTTTATTATCATATTTTTTAGTCTTTCAACCAATATTCTTGTCTTTCCACTGCCAGCTGCTGCAGAAACTAAAATATTTTTATTTCTTACTTCAATTGCTCTTTTTTGATTTTCATTAAAAACCACTCTTATTCATCCTCCTCTTCACTATATGCTTTTTCTGATTTGCATATATCTTTATAATTACAATACCTACAAGCATCCTCTTTTCCCTTATGTGGCTTTATTTTTATGTTTCCTTTTTTTATCTCTTTTAAGTTACTTGCTATCTTCGCTCTCATCCTTTTTAAAAGAGAAATTATTTCGTCCTTATCCATCACATTTTCACTTTTCTTTTCTATGACAATGTTTTCAGACTTAAAACTCTTTTCGCTTCTATCCCAAGTCTTATCTATAAGAGATATAGATTCTTCATCTTTATTTACAATTCCAAGCAGTTTATTCATATCTGTATTTATATTAAGTTGAGTCTCATCATCTTCATCAATATCAAATCCATCAACTACAGGGCTATAAAAACTACCTATAGGAATTACTTCTTTATCCCCTACTGACGGCGCTATCTTTTTTATAAAATTTATACAATAATCTAAATATAGAAGAAATTGTATTTGAATCCCACTCTCTATATTTTCCATATCAATTTTCTTTATAGAGCTTTTATAGTCTATTACCCTAACATACACTTTGTCATTTTCTTTATACAATTCTATTTTATCTATACGGCCTGTAATTTCACCGATTATATTACTGTCTTTATTTTTCGCTATACTACCATCTTCGTTAATTATATAATTCATATCGTTATACTCAACGAGTATATCTTCTGGCTTTTCACTGTTTTTTGCATGGTGCCTAAAAGCATACAATGTCCTTTCAATTGTATCCTTCACCTTTTCAACTATAAACTTATTTTTTTCAGTATCATCTGACAGTTTGTATATTTTATTTTTATTTTCATCAACTCCCATACTGACTATTTTTTCTATATCTTCATCATCAAACTGCGACAAATCAATACCAGATATGATTTTTTTTGTTCCATCATCTCTAACTATTGTGTGATTTTTTTTGAACAACCACTCCATAAAATAGTGAGATATGTTACCAAAATCAATATCGCTCATCTCACCAGTTATTACATCTCTTAAGCCTATTGTCCTATTTATAAAATACTTGTATGGACAACTCGCATATTTTTCAAGTGATGTTGCACTCCCCTTAAAATGTCCTTCTTTTACAGACTCAAGTAAACTCTCATTTAAGTTTTTATCTTCTGTTAAATCATAATTGTTCTTTATACAATTACTATAATATGTAAAACTTTTATCTCTCCCACTATACTTTTTATCTAAATAAGACTTAACCAATAAATATGCATTTAGGGATACTTCTTCTTTTTCATTTATTTTATCTTTAACAGTCCCCTTCTTACTAAGATAATTATTTGATGTAATTGTTTTCATTGCTACAAACCTTTTCGCATTTTCTATATTCCATATATCATCATATTCTCCATTTGCAACAATTTCTTCCACATTAGACTCAAAATATTTTGATATATCTCTTATAACCGAAGATTTAAAATCTGCCTCTTCTTTAGCATTCTTCGCCGTCCACGATAATACCAATAAATCAGTAGGGTTAGTAATTGTCATATAAACATAAAACCTACTGTTCAAAGCAGTTTCAATAGTTGTTTGCGACAACACTATATCTACAGTTTTTGAAAAAAGTTTTCTCATGTCATCATTTATTATATTATTATCACTCATACTTTTCGGTATCTTACTATCATTCATTCCAAGGAAAAATAAAATTTTAGGGTTGTCAAATCTTGACCTAAGCAAATCGCCAACTACTACTTGGTCTAATTTATATGGTATCGTTTTAAATTCCATATTCTCTACAGATAACTCAAATAATTTTATGAACTCTTTTATGCTTATACACTCATCCTTACTTGAAATCTCAGAGAGGAGTATAAATATATTTTCTATTACATCAATATTATTTTTTAATAACACATAATCGCTATCATTTTCTCCATTTTTATTTTTCAACTCATCTAAAAACAATTCATATTTTTCATAAATATTTTCTCTCTTTAAGAATTCACTTATAAGTTTTACATAATCTTTAATTGATGTTTTACTTTTTATGCTTTTATATTCCTCATATATTTCATATATATTTGCTAATTCCTTATTTATAGTCTCTACAATCTTCTCTATATTTTCATCTACTTCACTTTCATAAATTTTTTTATTTTCATATTTCTCTAATATCCTATCTCTAATGAAAAAAATTTTATTTTTATGAAAATTGTATCCAGAACCATTATACATATTTAAAAAATTATTGATTAAAAAATAGATGTCGCTTTTATTTTTATCAAACAGCCCACAGTTAAAATACCTCATAACAGATGCTACAGAAAAATTGGTGTTAAATATCTCAAGCACTGCTCGTATAATCTCCACAATAGGAGATGCATATATATTTTTACTATCATCTATATATATAGGCAAGTTGTTTTCATAGAAACTTTTTATAAATATCTGCTTGTAGTCATCAAGTGTTGGAACAACTATTTTTATGTCATCATACTTATATCCTTTAATTTTTGTAAGTTCATTAATCTTTGATATGACATATTTCACTTCTTCAATTACATTTTTTGCAGATACTATATTTATGTGATTAGGCGATACATCTGTCTTCTTTTTCTCGCTAAATATATTTTTCTCTATAAAGTCCAAATCTTCTCTATCTTTATATTTATATGAGTCCATGTCGTTAACTTCTATTATGTCTTCTTTATCAAGTTTCACATTCTTATTTTTTAGCATTCTCTTAATGTCTTCTATAAAAATTGCACTTATGTTAAAAATGCCTGCATCTTTTTTTGATAAATAATTTTCGTATTCCTTTTTTCTAAATGTTATTGTAGTAAATACCTTATCTGCCTTATCATATATACTGCTAAAAATTTCCAGTTGCACAGGTGTGAGTCCTGTAAAACCATCTAATGCCACTACTGCATTGTCAAATAGTTTAGACAAAACAATTTTGTCTCTTAATAGATTTAATTTATCTTCTTTTATAAAAAAATTTTTTTCTTTAATAAGTCTTAAAAATTCTTTTTGTATGATAAGTAACTCTGACAGCTTTTGTTTTTCATTTTTATCATCAGTCCTTTTTATTACTTCCTCTATAATTTTTTCATCTATCCCATAGCTATAAAACTCTGACATACAAGATGTCAACTTCTCCATGAAGCCTATTTTATTTATGCTTTTATTGAAATATGTAAAGGAAACTTTTTGTTTTTTTAAATTTATTATTGCAAGACGAAGAAGTAAGGTCTTTGCATCATCCATTACCATCTTTTCATTTTTGATGTCAATATTTAATTCGTCAAACACCATATATGAAAGCCTATCAAAAGAAATGACATCAATATTTAAAATGCCATTTCCATTCTCTATTGACTTCTCCATTAATATCTTTTGTTTACTTGCAGTATCTTGCTCTGGGACAATTAGATAAAATTTTTTACTAAAATCTATCGTGCCGTCTTTATTTCTGCTGTTCTCTATGAAATAATTATATATGTATTCACTTTTCCCACAGCCGTTACTTCCTATTAATAATTTTATTTTACCCATCATACTCCTATACTATTAAAACTCAACAACTATCTTAACATATTTTATGTTCCAAAAATGTCACATAAATAAAGAGTGCCTAAAACACCCTTTATCAAACTTTACTCACAAATAGAATTTACCCATTCAATAAATGTCCCTGTAGAAGTCCCCTCATTTGACCCGTGTTGCATATTCCAAACAAGTGAGTAATCAATATCAATGCCATTCATCGCTGCTGCAGTTAATATATTGTATCCCACACCAAAAGATGTATGTTGGTCAGCAGTGCCACTTCTATTTCTAAAATGCTTAACTGGATTTACAGCCTTTAACTCATCAATGCCAAGTAATATATGAGTTGCATTTAGTAAATTAGTCTGGTTTTCAATATATTCTGCATTTTCTCCATCTAAAGTATCTTCAATATAAGAATCTACAATATTTTTGTCAAAGCCATCAAGTATTTTTAACTCTTCATAATTTTCTTTTAAAATTTTTGCAATTGATTTTGAAAAATGCACTGTGTCATCTTCTGGTCTGCCAAATGCATTATTCTCTGCTGTTTTATCTTTAGCATCAAATCCCGGTATTGCTTTATTTCTACTATTCACGAGTCCTGTTCCTATCATAAATCCTTTCATATCAGTTACTTTATATTTTCCATTTTCATCTTTTGTAACCCAATTTTTATCATCATCTGTTATACTTATGCTTTCACCTGACTCTACATATTTATTTAATGCGTCAGAGATATTATTTAATATTGCATCATAGTAAGTCCCACTTCTAAGTCCAGTTAGTGTTAATTCATTTCCATTTTTATCTTTCAAGTGCAATGAGTTTAAAAATTTTATATACTCTTCTGCAGCTAACTCTTGAAGTCTTTTTTCAAAATCAGTAATGTTACCATTATATATTCCACCATCATCAACTAAATCTACCCACCACCAAGCATAAGCCATATCTGCATTTTCAATATCAGCTATAGGACAATAATTCTGTGCTGCAAAAATATTATCAGAAACTTCACTATTATATGTGCCATCGGCATTTTTACTAACACCTAAAGTTCCTGCCTCATACATATAAGGATAGTATTCTTTCATATCACCACTTACACCCAATATAGAACTCATCTGTCCACCGCCTGATGTCCCTACAGATATTATTTTTTCCTTATCTCCAGGAATTACTAAGTCGTTTGCACGAAGCTCTATGACCCCTGATTTAAGATCTGCCATTTGCATTGGTGCTTTACCTGTATGTATTTCCCCATCATCACTCATTGCATCTCTACTTCTCGCTCCACATGTCACATATACAAACCCTTCATCAATATAAGATGTGTCACATGACCTTGGACTACTTGATTTCCATCCACCACATTCATTTAAAAATATTATTGGTGCAGTTTTAGCTGTATATCCATTTTTGCTATTTGTATAATTTATTCCTGTGACATTACCATCACTGTCAACATTAAAATACTCACTTGGTGCATAAATGAGCATTGTTTGATTTTCAATATTTGTTATATTTGCATTTATATATACACCGCGAAATACTTCAGCATTGTTTTTCATCATCCCACCTTGCATTCCGCCTCTCATTTCGCCGCCTCTCATTTCCCCTTCTATCATTTCCCTGTTCATACCGCCATTTTTATTACCATTGTCTATACTTTCAGCATTATTTGCGCCTACATTTATTTTTGACTCACTTAACTTTACTGGATTTCCTGTTTCATCTATATAGGCAAATGTAAAATATTTTCCATCATCACTTTTTATCCATTTATAAACTTTTTCTTCTATTCCTTTTCTATAGTCAAGATATATAGCTGGGTCTATTGTCTTATTATCAACACCCATAGACACAAAATATTCTGCATCTACCATTATTATATTTTCTTCATTATTTTCCACAATACTTTTATCTTCACTAGCAATATTACTTTCTGTTTCAACCACTACTTCTTCTTTATTTGTGCAACCAAAAATTGAAATTGCTAAAAGTAATAATAGAACCATAAATTTTTTCATATTTTTTGTCTCCTTTTTTACCATTTATAAAATTTTACTAAAATTAAAAACCTTTTTAAAAATTCAAATGCCCAACTATAATTAACATTATTATTTCTACACACAACAATGAAATTGTAATAAATAAGACTCCATAATACCCTACAAGTATATCAAACTTTCCTGTAAAAATTGTGTCCCAATTGTAACTTAATTTTCTCATTTCATAGTTCATTATCATTTTATTGCTCGGATATGGTCTTTTTATATCAAGTGACTTAATGAAATCAATGCTTTTTTTCTTTAACTCGCTCATAGTATAAAAATTTTTATTATTGTCTTCTATATGATTAATTCCAAACAGATATACAGAAAAGAAAATGATAAAATACCTAAATGTGAAATAAACAACTACTATAAGTGGAATTAAACATATTACACTTAAAATTAAATTTGTATTAAATATTAAATTACCCATATCTTCAAGTATAGTAGTCACAATAAAAATTTGTGTAAAGATTGAAATGTTTATAACAAATATTAAAGCCATAATTTTCATTATTTTTATTTGCAAAAGCCACTGCCCTATAGTTCTATAAAAAAATCCATAACCAGAACTAATTTTAGCTGTCTTATCAGCGACACAATTAAAGAGCAAATCATATTCATGCAATATCTTTGTCCAAAACATAATAAATGCCCAGCATATTGTAAAAAATAAAATCAAAAATAAAATATTCATATTATTATTCCTCTTTCAAATTATGCCTAATAGCCATACTAACAGTAGGGGCTTTAGATACTGATGTAAATGAATGTTATTTTTTCACTACCAGTTTTCATATCTCTTGTTAACATTCAACTCATTTATCTTTTTTATTTCATCATGAGTTAAATTAAAATTATAAATATCATTATTCTCTTTAATGTGTTCTTCATTAGATGAGCCAGGGATAGCAATATAATTTGACTGCAACTGCCACCTTAAAATTATTTGAGCCGATGTTTTATTATATTTTTTTGCCAAACTCTTAATAACTTCATTATCAAAATTTTCTTTGGTGTGCCCTCTCCCTCCAAAAGGATACCACGATTCCATAACTATGCCATACTTCGCCACATAATCTCTCAATTCGTTGTTTTGATAATATATATGATTTTCATTTTGTATGACAGAAGGTGTAATTTTTGCATAAGACATAACTTTATCAAATGCCTCTTTTGTATAATAGTTAGATATACCAATTGCTCTTATCTTTTTTTCATTCACACCATCTTCAAGTGCTTTATATACTTCTTTATCGTTGCTTCCTGGTTGATGAATTAAAAATAAATCTATGTAGTCAACTTGAAGTTTTTTTAAACTTTCATCTATTGAATTTTTAGCATTATTGTAATTAGAAGGCATAACTTTTGTTGTTATGAACACATCTTCTCTTTTTACTATTTTATCATCAATTGCTTTTTTTAAGGCATTTCCAACTTCTTTTTCATTTCCATAGTATTGTGCTGTATCTATTAACCTTACCCCTGTCTTGAGTGCATTATAAACAGAGTTATATGCAGTCTCTCCATTCAAAGCCCAAGTTCCGATGCCATTAGTTGGCATATAATACCCATTGTTAAGTTTTACTTTTTTATTAGAAATATCAAACTCTACTTTATTACTCTTATCATTATTTTTATTATCAGCATTCACAAATTTATTTTCGCTACCTTTTGTGTCTTTAACATTATTTACAAGTGTCAATGTGACACTATTTTTTTTAAGCATTTTTTCAAGTTCTATTTTTGTTTTATTTTTTATTTTACCAAGTTTAGTATATGACCAACTATTACTTCCAAAAAATATAACAATGTTACTCCCATTATATAAAACTATATCTCCTGCTTCTGTTTTCATATTTACATCATTACTTTTGATTTTTTGCCCTAAACTTCCAACCTGCTCAAAGCCTCCATACTGATTTGCCTTTATAGTTATAGGATTTCTTTTCACTTTTTCAAAAATATCCTTAACCGAATCATTATCTTCCCACTCAACTTCTAAAACTTCATTATCAACTAATAGTGTCAAACTATCCTTTTTTACATTTTCTCCATATATTATATTATTACTCATGACTATTACTATCAAAATGCTTATGAGCTTATAAAAAAATTTTTTCATTTTAACAGTTACCCTCCATTTAAAATCATATAGTGCAAATTGATGTTTTAAAAAATAATAGAATGCCCGATGCCTATCGCATATGAAAATAAACCATCTTGCTTATTTAGATACCACAAAATAAGCCTTAATAGACTATTTCCATTTACATTATATCATATTTCTTTCTATTTATTAATACGGACTTATCAATAAAATTTATTTTTTAACAAAAAACAGCTATTAGGGGATTTGAATTATGGATGTTTTTGCAAAGTAAATGAATTTAACATTACAACAAAAACCAAAATTAAAATTATTCTAATTGTTTTCATATTATCTCCCTTCACTTTAATCATCTATTTCACTATAATTTTTGTAATATTCATGTTCTGTAATATTCAAAGTGCTTTTATCACTATCAGAATGTATTTTTTTATGACAATTTTTACAGTTAATTTCATTAAACAAATCTCACAAATCCGAAGTAATAACTAACATAAGGTTAAGATTTATAATAAAACATTGTATTTTTAACATTGTTGCACTTAGATTATAAATCTAAAAATAAATACTAATAACACTAATTTATGGATAAAACTTTTCGCTATACTAATATTAAAAAACTCACCAATAGGTGAGACTGAATCAATAATTATTATATTTACTTATCTATAGTATGGCTAATATTGTAATTTCTACAAAAGACTATAATTACAAATTGTTATTTAAACCATCTTTATTCATTTACTTTTTTGTCACTATCAATCATCTTTATTTTATCTGCTTCAATCAAGATTCTTAATTGATATTCAGCAATTTGTTTTAGTTTGATAAACCTTTCTTGTTTTGACAGTCCTTCTTTAATAAGTTCTGCATTATGAGTTTCTAAATTTGATAGCACAGTTAATTCTGGTATGCTTGCAAAATCTCGAATGTTATTCTTTTTTGCTAAATCTGGATTTGCATCCCTCCAATCTTTTGCTGTCATATTAAAAATAATAACATTTAGCAGGTCTGCTTCATCTGCATATGCTAACCAATCTAAATTGTCACTATACTTATTGTTTGGAATTATGTAATTTTTTATAGCATCTGTATGTATTAAATAATTATTTTTTGACAGTAATCTTTTTGCACTCCACTCAATTTTTAATCTGTCATTTTCTTCATCTTTTAATCTTTGATACTCTTTTAATAAATATATCTTAAAAACTGGACTTATAGCTGTGCCAAATTCAAAAGCAATATCTTTATGTGCATAAGTTCCTCCATATTTGCCATTTTGAACCTCAATCCCTATAGCACCTGTCTTTTCTATCCATTCTTTAGCACTTAGTGTAAATGTGTGCAATCCAGCCTCTTTTTTAAAGTGGTCGAATTCGACCACTTTAAAATTTGGATTATAAAGCATTTCCCAAGCACCCAAAAACTCTAAAGTAGCCCTACTTCTAAGCCAATTCTTAATTACATCAGCAGCCCTACTACTATCAGTTCTCGCTTTAGCCATATCCGTAAGACTAATATAATCTTTCGTATCAAATTCATAAATAGTAACTGGTATATTTTGAACCATTAATTGTGCTATTTTTTTCGACATCTTAATCTCCCAACATATATATTCATTATTTTCACTAACTCTTCTTGTGGCACATTTAATTTAGTGCAAATTTTAATTGGTATGAACCATTGAAGACCATACAGTCATTGTTAAGTTTTTCCCATAGATTATTTTTTATGTATTTTATAAAAATCTCTTCTTAATTCATTAATTTTAAGTCGTGTACATTCTTTATCTCTACAACTGATTTGTCGGCTATGATGCTTTATATAAAATTTACCACAATATGGACACATTGATATTTCATCATTTAATATTGCTTTTTGTAAATTCTCATACAGTGCATTATTTATATTAACAATTTTTTTATTGAGCTTATACCAGCAGATATCAAATATTGAATTACTCTTTGTGGTATAAGTCATATATTTTGTTTTTAAATCTCTCTCTTTTTTAATTTGTAATTCAGGTGCATTAAATGCAATATTATTAACTATAATCCATTTTTCAATTTTCTAATTTTTCTTTATAATGAATTGAATCTATATCATCATCAATCCACAACTCTTCAAAATCACCATAATATTTTTTTATAAGCTCTTTGTTATTAGATACATAATCATATATAGAAACCTTACACTAATCTTTTATTTCTTTACCTTACTTCTCGTATAATATATTATATCATTTTATCAACATTATTTCTATAAATATTTAATTCCTTGTAAAGCAAACAAAAATAATTATATCTCTATCATAATATTAATCTTTGTTTAGTAATTCTCTATTATGTCTCTTTGCTATTTATACAATTTGCACCATATTGGTTTTATGAGAAATGGCACTTGTTTTTTACTTCTCTTGAAAAATTTTAAAAATTTGCTATAATATTCATATTATAAAATCGTTACTCTGATTCCAAAGAGTATTCTAAGGGAGAAGGTACAAATTATTTAATTTTTTAAATGGATTTTATATTTATACCTATTAAAAAATTTTTTTAATTTGTTACCACTCATGGTAACTTTTTTTATTTTATAGGAGGTAAATATGTATAATCCAAAATCTTTAAAGGCAGAAGAATTTATATCTGACGAAGAAATCAATGAAACACTTGAATATGCAGAGAAAAACAAAAACAACTTATCACTTGTAGATGAAATTCTTAAAAAGGCTACACAGAGAAAAGGTCTTAACCACAGGGAAGCATCTTTACTCCTTGCTTGTGACGACAAGGACAAAGTAAAGCAAATGTATGACCTCGCAGAACAAATCAAAAAAGACTTTTACGGAAACCGTATCGTTATGTTTGCACCACTTTATTTATCAAATTATTGTGTAAACGGATGTCTATATTGTCCATATCATCTAAAAAACAAAAATATTCCAAGAAAAAAATTGACACAAGAAGAAATTGAAAAAGAAGTTATAGCTCTCCAAGACATGGGGCACAAACGACTCGCTATTGAATCTGGAGAAGACCCTGTAAATAATCCTATTGAATATATTTTAGAGTCAATTAAGACTATCTACTCTATAAAACATAAAAACGGAGCAATAAGACGAGTAAATGTAAACATTGCAGCTACTACTGTAGAAAATTATAAAAAACTTAAAGAAGCTGGAATAGGCACTTATATCTTATTTCAAGAGACTTATGACAAAAAAGCTTATGAATACTTACACCCAACTGGCCCAAAGCATGATTACGCCTATCACACCGAAGCCATGGATAGAGCAATGGAAGGAGGGATAGATGATGTAGGTATAGGAGTGTTGTTTGGACTTGATAAATATAAATATGAATTTGCTGGTCTTCTTATGCATGCAGAACACTTAGAAGCAGTTCACGGTGTAGGCCCTCACACTATTTCTGTCCCAAGAGTAAAGCCTGCCGATGACATAGACCCAAATGATTTTGATAACTCATTAAGTGATGAAATGTTTTATAAAATTACAGCTCTCATAAGAATTTCAGTCCCTTATACTGGAATGATAATCTCAACCAGAGAAACTCCAGAAGTTCGTGAAAAAATTATAAGACTCGGTGTAAGCCAAATCAGTGGTGGTTCAAGAACTTCTGTAGGAGGATATGCAGAAAGTGAGAGACCACACGATACAGAACAATTTGATGTTTCGGACAATAGAACTCTTGATGAAGTTGTAAATTGGCTCATAACTGCTGGATATATACCTTCTTTCTGCACTGCATGTTATAGACAAGGACGAACTGGCGACAGATTTATGTCACTCTGTAAATCAGGTCAAATTCAAAACTGCTGTCACCCAAATGCCCTTATGACACTTAAAGAATACCTTATAGATTATGCAAGTGACGACACAAGAAAAATAGGTGAAGCCCTTATAGAAAAGGAAATTGACAACATAACTAATGAATCACTTCGTCCAAAAGTTCGTGACGAATTAAAGAAAATAGAAACAGGAACAAGAGATTTATACTTCTAATATTCACATGAATCAATTTTTAAATATAACCAAACTTCAAATAATTCGTATTATGAGAAGTTCATCACCGTAGGGGCGAAGCAGTGCGAGCCCAT
>CAMJKC010000030.1 GCA_946406305.1 uncultured Lachnospiraceae bacterium | reverse complement strand
ATAAATAAATAAAAAATAATACTACTGTTGCCAAAATACATTTGACAGTCCTCTTTTTTATTTTTTTTAATTTATTGACTACATTTTTTTTTACGAAAAATAATATATTCATTTCCTACATCTCTATATCTAATATTTTTTTTGATATTCTTATTGCCAGTATGTATACTATCAAGAAAACACTCATTATGATATTTCCTAAAAACGTTTTATATAATGGACTTAAAAAATCACTTGATGTTATATTCATATATATAATTATTATAAATGGTAGAATATTCATAATTGATTGCTCAAATTGTTTTTCAGCTGTGAGTGTTTTTATTTCTGTATCTATCTCAATTTTGTCATTTATGATTTGCATTGTATTTTTTATGACTTTATTTACATTGCCACCATTTTTCTTTGCTATGATTAAGACTTCAGAAAAATCTATTATTTCATCTACATGAGTCTTTTGTGCAAATTTTTTAAATATCATTTCTATAGGGACATTCATTTTTATTTTTTTACACATTTCTATAAGCTCGTTTACAAATAGAGAATCTTTACCATGCAACATACTCATCTCATTTATTGATAAACTAAACCCATTTTCAACAGAATATGAAGCATCTAAAAAAGATTTCAGTGTTCTTAAAAAGTCTTTAAATTCATATAGCAATTTGTTTTTTCTTTTCTCTATCAATTTATTTTTTATAAAAAATGGATATATGAGTGACACAGGGATACACATAAGTATCATAAAAATATTTTTATAAAAAGCAAACACTGCCAAACAACTTATGCCAAAAAACTTTATGCCATTTTCAAATAGATCCTTAAAACTTAAATAGTAAATATTATAATCAGTTACAATTTTTTCTTTTGTTTTTAAGTTCGTTACATTTTTTTGGACCTCTTTCACAATATTCATATAATTTATTTGTTTGATAATTGCCATCTTTTAACCCTACCATTTCTATAATCTCATATACTACTCTCTTTTTATTTTTTAGCTTCATTAAATGAATAATAATATTTATACTACTTGATATCTGCTGCCTTATAGCAGAGAGTGGTAAATTTTCTGCCATGAGAACCATAGTCTCAAGCCTTGATAACATATCAAATGCACTATTTGCATGCCCTGTAGATATACTTCCATCATGTCCTGTTGCCATAGCTTGTATCATATCAAGTGCTTCTTTTCCTCTAACTTCTCCTACAATAATTCTGTCAGGGTTCATTCTAAGTGCCGCCTTTATGAGCATTGACATATTTATTTCTCCATCCCCCTCAACATTTTTATCTCTCGTTTCAAGAGACACAAGATTTTTTACATGATTTATATTTAACTCTGCACTGTCTTCTATAGTTATCACTCTGTCATCTTCTGGCATAAACTCGGACAGTGCATTTAGAAAAGTCGTTTTGCCACTTCCTGTCCCACCAGATATAAAAATGTTATACCTATTTTCTACAAGCATTTTCAAAAAATTTGCCGTTTCCTCATCAATGCTCCCATATTTAATTAGTTTTTTTATAGTAATTTTTTCTGGAAATTTTCTTATTGTCATACAAGGCCCTTTCAGTGCTATTGGTGGAAGAACTATATGAACTCTTGAACCGTCTTCAAGTCTCGCATCAACTATTGGGTTTGAGACATTTACTGTTCTATTTATCTTGCTAACTATTTGTTGTATTATATTTTCAAGTTGCTCCTTTGATTCAAAATGTCTATCCCATTTCTCATATCTCCCATTTCTGTCTATAAATATGTCATTATGCGAATTTATCATTATCTCTTTTACACTCTTGTCATCTAATAACTCTGTCAATATATCTAATTTTTTTAAACTATCATATATGGATTTTCTGAGCTTTAATTTTTCAATAATTTTTATTGGCTCTCTTCCTCTTAGATACTCTTCTATATTCCTATCTATGTTTTTTGTGAGTTCTATCTCATCTATTCCATAATGGCTATCAATTTCATCAATAATTTGTTGTTTGATTTTTGATTTTATCTTTTCATCCATTTGTAAGACCCTTTACCAAATCTTTAATTTGATTTTTATCATTTTTATCTATAACTATCTCTGTGATTTTTTTTAACTCTTTTGAGTTTTGGCTTTTAATATATGATTTGAAAATATTCGCCACTTTCATATCAGGTTCTCTTATCAGTATTATTCTGTCTGAATCTATAAATAGATATTGGTTTTTTACATATGATTCGTCTAATGACACTATTACATATTCATATTCTATGTCCCTTATCTGATTTAAAATATTACAAAAATCCATATTGTTTATAACATTGTAGTCCTCTGGGTATGCCACCGAGTGTAATATATCAACACCTAAGACATTATCGTTTATGATTTCATGTTTTATGCTACTCATTGTTAAGTTATCTTCCTTAAACTGATATATTAAATTTGAAAATCCTATATTGCCTTTATAATTCTCATACTCTTCTGTCCTTACATACAATATGTTATTTTTTTTAGACATCGCTTTTATAAATTTTTTTGTAACAAGTTCATAGTCTTTAAATTTTTCTGGTGCATATATAACTATGAGTTTTGATTTTTTTTCATTAGCAATTTTTAAACTGTCTTTCATCTTTTTTATGTCACCATCTATTGCCTCAAGTATTTTATTTATTTTTTGATATTTATAAATGTATTTTATTTTTCCTTCCTTTAAAAAACCTTGATCGTTTTCCGTAAGGATATAATAAAAATCTACATCTAACTCTCTCACTTCTTCTATATGATTTGAATTTGTTATAATGGCTTTTACATCATTTTCCACTTTAAATTCATTTAAAGATTTTATGTCCTTAAAATACATAAATATATATTTACTTCCCATAATCCTCATTGCAGCATTGCAAAATTTTTTGCCATATATAAAATCTGTATCATATACACATATTTTTGTCTTCATATACCAATTCTCCTAAAAAAATAAAATGCAATGCAACTGAGTGAAGAGAATAATGCCATTGGAACTTTTTTTACACCTATACTCAACGGGATTAAGGAAAAAATAAGTGATAAAAAAATTACTCTAAGGCCACTGTCTACACCTAAGACTCCTATTAAAAGTCCAAAAAGTTTCATATCGCCAGCTGGCATTTTGAAAAATTTTCTTACTGGGGAAAGAAATACTTCTGTAAGCAAGTATAAAAATAAAGGTCTTAAACTATATTTAATCATCTCTTGGCTAAAATTGTTTAAAATCATTTTATTTAATATAAATGATGATAAAATATAATAAATTAAACAATTTGGCACTCTGTAGTATCTTATGTCATAATAAGACAGCACTACCATATTCACTACTGCACAAATATATTTTATACCAACCTCCTATTTTATTTATTTTGCATTGCATTTTTAGTTATAATAATACTAATGCTTTTAAAAAATAATACCCCATATTTTGATATTATCAACAATACTTACAATTACTCTAATATGGCTCTATATTTATTATATTTTTTTGTGAACTTATAATAAAATAAGAATTAACTTCTACAAATGCTATAATTTATATTTATCATTGACATATTTTTCATAAGTATGTAAAATATTAGATAACATTTTTTATATATGAGGCAGGTATTGAATTGAAAGAAAGAGATTATTTAATCCTTCTTAGTAAACAATTTAAAAATTCTCTTGAAACAAGTATAGAAATTGCAAATTTGAACTCTATACTTACTCTACCCAAAGGAACAGAATACTTTTTTTCAGACCTTCACGGAGAGCATGAGAGCTTTATACATCTCATTCGTTCTGCATCTGGAATCATAAGAAAAAAATTAAAAATATTATTTAGCAATGTTTTAAGCGAAGATGAAATATTAAAGCTTGCAAATATTATTTATTACCCAAAAGAAAATTTAGAGAAATATAACTTAAAGGATAAAGATTCTTATGCCTTCCAAGTTGATTTGATTACAAAAATTTTGATACTTGTAAAAGAATTGTCTGCTAAATATACAAGGTCAAAAGTGAGAAAGACAATAAGTCCTCAATATATATATTTAATAGAAGAACTTCTATATAAAAATCTTGATTATGACAATGAAAAAAAATCAAAATATTATCAGGAAATTATTGATTCTATAATTGAAATAGGTTTATCTCTACCTTTTATAGAAGAATTGTGTTTTCTTGCACAAAACCTTGCTGTAGATTCTATTCACATTGTGGGCGATATATTTGATAGAGGAGCAAGGCATGATAAAATATTAGATGCTCTTATAAACCTTAGAGATGTTGATATAGAGTGGGGAAATCACGATATTGAATGGATGGGAGCATTTTTTGGAAATGAAGTTTTGATAATAAACTGCCTAAGAATTGCTATGAAGTATAACTGTTTTGATATGCTTGAAGATGGTTATGGTATAAATTTAAGAAAGTTATCAGAATTTGCAGGAGACATATATAAAGATGACAAATGCGAAAAATTTATGCCGAGCATACTTGACGAAAATGAATATGATATAGTTAGACCTGAATTAACTGCAAAAATGCATAAGGCACTTGAAATCATACAACTTAAACTTGAAGCTAATTTGATAAAAAAACATAGTGAGTATGGAATTGATGATAGACTGATACTAAATAAAATTGATTTTGATAATGGAACTATAACTTATGGTGATAGAGAATATAAATTATTAGATTCAAGTTTTCCTACTATAGATAAAAATGACCCTTTTAAACTTACTCAAGCAGAAAAAGAATTATTGAAATCATTAAAAACAAGTTTTCAGCATTCAACGAAACTTATGAAGCATATAAAATTTGTATTTGATAAAGGTAATGTGTATAAGATTTGTAATGGAAATTTACTATACCATGGTATGATACCTATGACTCAAGATGGCAACTTTACAAATATGAAAAAATTTGATGGCAGTGGTTATTGTAGTGGCAAAGAACTACTTGACTATGTCAATCAAATTGTGACATCAGCACACAATGACTATATGGCAGGAATTACAGAAAGTGATAACATTGACCATATGTATTATCTCTGGTGTGGAAAGCTGTCACCATTTTTTGGAAGAAATCAAATAAAAACTTTTGAAAGATATTTTTTAGATGACGATGAATTAAAAAAGGAAACTGAAAATCCTTATTACCAATATGCTTATATAGAAGAATATGCAATTAAAATTTTAGAGGAATTTGGCCTCAATAAAAATGGGCACATAATAAATGGCCATGTCCCAGTCAAGACAAAAAAAGGTGAAAGCCCTATAAAGGCAAATGGTAGATTGTTTATTATAGATGGTGGGCTATCTAAAGGGTATCAAAAAACTACAGGGATAGCTGGTTATACACTTATATATGATTCAAAATATCTAACACTCGCAACTCATAAACCATATGAAAAAGGAAAATTCAACACTCCTATAACTGAAGAAGTTGAAAAAGTAGCAAAAGAGGGAAGGATAAGTGTTAGAAATACTGATACTGGAGTAGAAATACTTAGTCAAATTGAATATTTAAAAAAATTATTAAATGCATATAAACTTGGGGAAATAAAAGAAATATATTAATTTTATAAAGAAAGGTATATTATGAATATTTATTTTTATGTAGCAATCGCACTTTTTGCAGGTTTAGCTTTTACTAAAGTGTCAAATTTTTTGAAAGTTCCAAATGTAACAGGGTATTTACTCGCAGGTCTATTTCTCGGACCTAATTTTTTCAATGTGCTTGATATTGAGACAAGTAGAAATTTAAATATACTTACTACTATCGCTCTTGGCCTTATAGCTTTTTCTATAGGAAATGAATTTAAAATATCTCACATAAAAAAAATTGGCACAAAAGCCATTGTTATAACTATTTTTGAATCTCTATGTGCTGTGCTTCTTGTAGATGTTGTGCTCATACTTATCGGACTTGATAAAGCCGCAGCAATAACACTTGGTGCTATGGCTGCCACTACTGCTCCTGCTGCAACTCTATTAGTTGTAAAACAATATAATGCTAAAGGAGTAGTTACTGATAACCTCCTTCCTGTTGTCGCTATGGATGATGCAATAGGACTAATTGCATACTCTGTGTCTGTTTCTATAGCTAATGTCATTGTTAGTGGAGAAAATATGGAAATAACAACGGCCCTTTTAGTACCTATTTTTAAAATTATAATGTCTATGGGCATTGGAATACTTTTAGGGTTCTTTATATCAGTTTTGCATAAAGTTTTTAAGGACAAACCAAATAGATTGATTATTTCTTTAGCTTCTGTCATATTGTCATTATATATAGCTGAAAAATTTGATTTGTCAAACTTACTTATATGTATGTCTTTAAGTGCTGCTTTTGTAAATATATCAAGTGAAAGTTTAGATACAATATCTATAGTTGAAAAATTCACACCTCCTATTTTCATGTTGTTCTTTGTAATTTCAGGTGCTGAATTAGACTTTAAAATATTACAAAGTGTAGGAATTTTTGGTATTATATATATTATCTGTAGAGTTCTTGGAAAATATATAGGGACATATGTTGGGGCAAGTATTGTAAAAGCTGATGATAAAGTTAAAAAATATCTTGGGTTAGCTTTAATACCTCAAGCAGGTGTTGCAATAGGTATGTCTCAACTTGCTTTAAATCAATTGCCACAATATGGAAAACAGATACAAACAGTCATCTTGTCTTCTATATTTGTATATGAACTCATAGGTCCCGTATGTGCAAAAATTGCACTAAAAAAAGCTGGAGAAATAAAAAATTAATATAAATTGGAGAAAAATTTATGAACAGAGAAAATTTTAAATCGAGAATTGGTTTTTTACTTGTAAGTGCTGGGTGTGCCATTGGTATAGGGAATGTATGGAAGTTTCCATACATTACAGGAATTAATGGCGGCGGTATTTTTGTTCTATTTTACATTTTATTTTTAATCATTTTGGGCTTGCCTATATTAACTATGGAATTAGCTATAGGTCGTTCAAGTAGAAAGAGTATTGTTTTAGCTTATAAAGCTCTTGAACCTAAAGGCACAAAATGGCATATCCACGGATATTTTTGTATATTTGGTTGTGCACTTCTTATGATGTATTACACTACTGTGTCTGCTTGGATGCTCATTTATTTTAAGAAATTTTTGTCACCAGAGTTTTTTATTTTCAATAATGAAAATGTTGCTACAGTATTTTCTAATACACTCGCTGACCCTGTAAAGATGACTATATATATGTCTTTAATTGTCATCGTAGGCTTTATAGTGTGCTCTATAGGTGTTCAAAAAGGTGTTGAAGGAGTGACAAAAGTTATGATGGTTTTATTACTCCTCATGATAGTAGTTCTTGTAATTAATAGCTTGTCTTTAGATAAGGCAATTGATGGAATAAAATTTTATTTACTCCCTGATATAAATAGGGCAAAAGAACAAGGCATACTTAATGTTGCTACCGCCGCTATGAATCAGGCATTTTTCACTTTATCTCTTGGTGTCGCTGCTATGGAAATTTTTGGTAGCTACATGTCAAATAAAAATACATTATTTAACGAAGCTGGTATTATATGTATATTAGATACTTTCGTAGCCGTATTAAGTGGACTTATAATATTCCCAGCATGCTTTAGTTTTAATATTGACCCTGCTGCTGGTCCATCACTTATATTCATCACCCTTCCTAATATATTTATAAATATGCCTTATGGTCAAATATGGGGAACTCTATTCTTCTTATTTATGTTCTTTGCAAGTTTCTCAACAATAATCGCCGTATTTGAAAATTTGATAGCAAATGTAATTGATAATTTTAATATATCAAGAAAAAAAGCTGCTATTATCTGCTGTATAATTATCCTTATAGGAAGTATGCCATGTCTTTTGGGATATAATATTTTGTCAAATGTGCATCCAATGCCAAATAAAGACATATTAGATACTGAAGATTTTATAGTATCTAATTTACTTCTACCTATCGGCTCTTTAATATTCTTACTATTTACTACTTCAAAATTCGGTTGGGGATTTGATAACTACATAGAAGAATGTAATATTGGTTCTGGTATCAAGATGAAAAAAATATTTAAAACCTATTTTAAATATATATTGCCAATCTTAATTATAGTTATAATTATTACTGGATTGGTTAATATGTAATTAGAAAATTTTAATTTTTATATTTTTTAAATCTAAAAATATAACAAAATATAAACAAAAAACACATCAACAAATATAGTTAAAACTAACATGTGATGTGTTTTTTTATTGTATATATTTTTTAACCTTATAATAAATTCTTATTTTCCATCAGGAAAACTTGTAAATGCACTTGATTCTAATTTTGGATACCCACTTTTTGCTTTTTCATTTTCTATAGCCCTTATTAAAAATGACATATTTCTTGCAAGATTTCTCATCGTCTGCAACCCTTCTAAATCTTTTTTTGCATCATCAGCTGTAAAGCCATGTATTTGATTCCAATATGTGCTTGATGCAACTGGCATACTTGAAATAGTGAAATATTTATTTAGGACATCAAAACTTGCAGTGTTTCCTCCTCTTCTACAACTTACAACAGCTGCTCCAACTTTCATGTGCTTCGTAAAACTCGTGCTATAAAATAACCTATCTAAAAAAGATATAAGTGTTCCATTAGGAGAACCATAATATACAGGGCTTCCTACAACTATTCCACTTGCAGCTTCAAATTTTACTGCTACTTCATTTACTAAATCGTCATTAAATACACATTTACCATTTTTTTCACATGTCCCACAAGCAATACAACCCCTTATTGACTTATTGCCAACATGTATAATCTCCGTTTCAACCTTCTCCTCGTTAAATATTTTTACCATTTCATCAAGTGCAACTCCTATGCACCCTTTTTCATGTGGGCTACCATTAATTAATAAAACTTTTGACATAGCATGACCTCCTTTTTAACTTTTCATAATTTTACTTTGGAAATTTATCTATATAGTTCTTTATATTTGCATACCATTCTGTTGAATTGAAAGAGCTATAAATAAACAATAAATTTCACATTTTTATTTTTATTTTTTAGATTTTTCAAATGCCTCTTTCACTTTCACAAGTAAATCTCTTATATTTAGATGTTGTGGGCATACTTTCTCACAATTGCCACATTTTATGCAATCTGATGCCTTGCCATGTCCATCATTTATTAGGACATTTTCATAATAATATGCAGTGTTCCAATCATGGAATGCCTCATGCGCATTTAGTGCAGAAAACATATCAGGTATCCTTATTTTCTTAGGGCACTCATTTTCTGTTACACAATAACGACATGCAGTGCAAGGTATAAGATTTAAATCTTTAAAAATATTGCATACTTTGTCTATTGCTTCAAACTCAACTTCGTTTAGTGGCTTGAAATCTACCATAGTGTTTATGTTATCATTCATTTGTTCCATATTGCTCATACCTGATAAAACCATCGCAATATTTTTATGACTTCCTACAAATCTTAAAGCAAAACTTGCATTACTACCATTTTTTAACTCTTTAAATATGTTGTCGGCTTTTTCTGGCAGTTTCACAAGATTTCCACCTTTTACTGGCTCCATAACTATTACAGGTTTATTATATTTCTCACATACCTCATAAACTTTTTTTCCCTCAACTGTAGCATCTTCCCAATCTACATAATTAATTTGCAGTTGTACTACTTCAATCTCCGGATGCTCTTTCAATATCATATCAAGCACTTCTGCCTTATCATGAAATGATATACCAAAATGTTTTATTAGACCTTCTTCTTTAAACTTGTATGCAGTTTCATATGCTTCACATTTTTTAAAATGCTTGTAATTATTATTATCTTGAGCATGCATCAAATAAAAATCAAAATAATCCACACCACAAATTTTTAGCTGACTTTCAAAAAATGGTCTTATATCTTCTTTTTTCTTAAAATATGGTTCAGTTAATTTATCAGTCAATAAAAATTTATTCCTATCGTATTTAGAAGACAAACAAGCTTTTATTGCTTTTTCTGATAACCCATTATGATAATCATGAGCTGTGTCAAAATAATTAAAGCCACTATCTAAAAACTTTTTTATCATTTTACTAAATTCATCATAATCAATTTCATTTTCCTTCATCGGTAATCTCATGCAGCCAAAGCCCAAAATGCCACCCATTTCTTTAAAAAATTTATTTTCCACTTTTTACTCCTTCTTTTTAATTCAAAATTTTAATTTCACACTTGTAAAACTCATCAAATAAACTTTGTTCTCTGCACATTTAGTTTGACTCCTGTTGGGATTAGAATAGCAAAAATTAAATCTAATATAAATATCACAAATATGAAAAATGCGAGCTTTGAAAGTAAATTTTTATTTTCCATTTTTTCAAAAAAAGCATTTATCTTATTATACATGAAGTATATAAAAACTACTCCGAGTCCCCCAAATTTAACTGACGTGTGAAAAGATATTCTACCGTCAAAATTTAAAGGGTAGTTTTTATAACTTTGCCATGGCCATCCACCTGTAGTAAATTCAAGTATATATGATAATATAAATTCTAAAATAGATGAAATAACTAAAGTTACTAAAAAAACTATAATCAGTTTTAAAAACTTGTTCAGCTTGTCATCTTCCATTACCTTTATGAAAATAATATATAAAATAACTCCACCTATGCCATATATTGGGCAAATTGGACCTCTAAAAAACTCCCTCGGCATAAAAGTCCAATGCTCTAAAAATGTCTCATAGGCTATTTCATAAACGAAGCCTAAAAATGAATACATTATAAATAGTAAAAAATATTTTGATATGATATTTATTGTTTTTTTATTTAAAATCATTTTTTTACCTTTCTTCCTTATCTTCCTTATTTTATTATTTACACTGTCTTTTCTATTAAAAATTCTACCTTTGTCATCTCTCCATCTTCTGCCATAATCGTTACTGTATGCTCTCCCACACTTAATTCTACTTCTTTTTCATACATTTTATCCATACCTATAAATTCATTATCAACATACCAATATATGTTTTGATTTTTAAGATTCGCTATCTTTACTACAAGCTTTTGGTCTCTATCTATGTCCTTTGGAAGTAGTATTTTTAACTTTGGGGTCGGGTATAATATTTTTAAACTTTTTTCTTTTGTAGTATTGTGATATATCTCTTTTACATCTCTATTTTCTCTTATGAAATAGTTCACTACTTCAAGCGGATAATTCATAATGACCTTTTCGTGACTTTTATAAAAATCGGGGTCTCTTGAGTCAACTTCAACACCATCATCATTTACATAAATCTTTTTATAATATGGAGACATTTTAAGTGGCTTCGCATCTTTTGGATAACTTATTATTTTTGTCTTAACCCCTTCAAAATCTATTCGGTAGCCTGTTATTTCATCAACCTCTATATCCTTTAAATCGTATATTGGTTCTTCAAAATCTTTATTGTCACTATTTAATTCTTCAAATGCATTAAACAATAATCTCCCACCACTTATTACTCCTGATAAATTTTCATTGCTCTTGCCTGAAAAATTACCAACCCAAGCAACTACTGTCCATTCTTTTGTTACACCACATGCCCAAGCATCCCTTCTTCCAAAACTTGTTCCTGTTTTCCAAGATACTGGATTTTTCCATTTATATAAATCATTCAAACCTGGTCTTACTAATTCTTTTAGTGTGTCAAGAGTTAAATAACTTGCACCTTCTGAAAACATTTTTTTATATTTCTTTTCACCTTCATCTTGTGTGAAATTTAACTTTGTAAAATTGCCATAATTTGCAAGCCCTGAATATAAGCTTGCTATTTCTTCTATTGAAAACTCTTTTGTCCCAAGAATAAGAGATAACCCATACCTCTCTGGGTCATTTTCTTCAAATTCTAATATGTCTTTTAAAAAATAATAAAAATTTTCTTCTCCATATTGCTTGAGAAGGTGGACAAAAGGAATATTTAAAGAAGATATAAGAGCAGATCTCGCCTCTATCATACCAGAGTATTTTTTATTTGCATTTTGTGGATTGAAATTCGCGAAAAACATTGGCACATCTTGAACAAGTGATTCTGGTGCTATTAAACCTTCATCTATAGACAATGCATATAGAAAAGGTTTTAATATTGAACCAGGTGACCTTTTCGCTTTTATGCCATCAACTTGACCTTCATTTTCCATATCCATAAAATCTTGTGAGCCAACATACGCTTTTACATTTCTCGTTTTGTTATCTACTACAAGTAATGAAGCATTTGTGATTCCTTCCGATTTTGTAAAGTTCACATAAGATTTCACTATCTCTTGCATTTTTTTCTGCATTTCATAATTTATAGTCGTCTTTATTATTTTTTCATCTGTTTTATTATGTAGCCTTCTCGCAAGATGTGGAGCAACTTTTTCAAATGTCGTCTTTCCATCGGGAAGTGGTTCCCTTTTTGCGAGACTTAAATTTATATCATCTATTTTACCTTTTTCGTGAAGCTTATCAAGTAGATAATTTCTTTTCTTTACCAAACTTTCTCTATTCTTTTCTACATTCATAGCACTTGGAGAATTTGGCAAAACTGCAATCAATGCACATTCAGCCCAAGAGAGATTTTTAGGGTCTTTTTGAAAATACATCCTCGCAGCTGTGCCAAACCCAACTATATTTCCACCATACGGTGCATTATTCAAATATAATCTAAGTATAGTTTCTTTATCAAGTGCCAACTCTATTTTAAATGCTTGTATCATTTCTACAAATTTATTAAAATAGGTTCTTTCTTTTTTATTTGCTAATTTTACTACTTGCATAGTAATAGTACTTGCACCACTTCTCTTTTTACCTGTTATGTTGTTCTTTATCGCTCTTAAAATTGCTAAAAAATCAACTCCCTTATGAGTATAAAAATTTTTATCCTCATAAGTTATTACGGCATTTTTTAAATTCTCTTCTATCTCATCATCAATTTTCAAATGCCACTGCTCTGTATCAGTAAGAAATACATCAAGCAACTCTCCATTATCTCCAACTAAATATGTGCTGTAACTTTTTTCTATTTGATTTAGCATTTTATCTACATCAAATGTCAAAAAAGTAAATATTGAAAATAATAGAATTATGCTTATGAAACTTAAAATAGATACCAACAAAATTTTTACTTTCTTTGATATATTAAATTTCATATTATTTTACTGTTACTTTGCTTCCTTTTCTGTATGCTCTATAATTATTGTCATACATTGCCTCTAAAATAGTACCTGGGAATTCATATTCCCCTTTTGTCACTGCATTTATTTTTACGAAGAATCTATATTCTTGATTTCTCCTATGATCAAAGAACCACATTATCCTGTCATCTCTTATGTCAGTATATGAAACAGTTGTGTTTTTTGATTTATCTTGCACCCACTTTGGCGCACTTGTGTCTGTAAC
>CAMJKC010000029.1 GCA_946406305.1 uncultured Lachnospiraceae bacterium | reverse complement strand
AATTACAAAAAGAGCCTTGTCTATCATACAAAAACTACTTGCAATAGATTAGAGAAAAAAGTTGAACAAGATTATTATAAGAATATAAACAATATAAAAAATGAAGATAATAAATATTATACAGAGTGTGAGTATTGCTTTAAGGATATAAAGAAGTCAAATGAAACTATTATATATATTACAAAGTATGGCAGTAGATTTCACAGATACGAAAGTTGTCCAACAATGACAGCATATGTGAAGAAAATGCCAGTGAGTATAATTGAAGAAGAAAATTTAAGAATGTGTGAGATATGTAGAAGGAGAGAAGATGATAATTAGTATAGCGAAAAATATGTTTTTTTTAATATTTTTGATAATGTTTTCAATAAGTGATTTTAGATATAAAAAGATAACACTAAAGAGTTTTTTGATTTATTTTATCATAGGTGTTGTCATCTTAATTTTATCAATACAGAATCAAGTTAAAATAGAAATTTATGAAATTATAAAATCAATTTTATTTGGACTTATAATCATATTTGTATCTATAATTAGCAAGAGTGCTATAGGGAGAGGAGATGGAATATATTTTATGCTTAATGCATTTTATTTAAATTTTGTTACAAATATAACATTGTTTATTACGGGAATTTATATAATGTTTTTGTTTTCTATTTACATATATATAAAAAATAAAGGGAGGGTGAAAAACTTGACATTGCCTTTTATACCATTTTTGCTACCTTATGGGATATGGAGTTTTTATGCACAGTGTAGAATCTAGTATTATAATGGCGATAGTGTTGCTATTTATAATGTGTTTTATTACTACGGTAATAAATACTGAACAAAAAATAGGATATTATGTGGATGATAAATATACAAATGAAATGAAAAATTATAGTGAGGAAAGTAAAAATAATTTTAATCCACAGAATTGGCAAAGGGCTATAACAGTTATAGGGAATATTATAAAGGAGGAAGAGTAATATTATGGAATTAGTAAAAGAAAAATTGATATTTAAGTTAGAGAAGAGTGTGAAAGATACTTTTTTAATGATAGAAAATGTAAAAATTAACAATCAAAGTTATGAAGCTAAAATATTACAAGAAGAAAATATAGAACATATTATAAAATATAACATTGCTTATGAGAATGGAAAAGAAATTTTAAAATACAATATAACCAATATGAATTCACTTGAAAACTACTTGCAAGTAAATAAATTAAAAAAGAAAGATTTGATTTTCATCATAAAATCAATAGATGAGATGTTATCGCAGATAGAAAATTATTTACTGTCAGAGAATTCCATTGTATTAAATACAAATGCTGTGATGATAAAAAAAATAAATAGGAAAACGGAATTATTTTTTATAGCGATTCCAAATTATAATAGTGATTTTTCTTTTGAGTTGAGTTCACTTATAGTGAGGTTACTTAGATATGTAGATATAAATGATAAAGAAGCTTTACAGTTAGGCTATGAATTGTTTGTAAGGAGTGCAAAAGATAACTACACTATAAACGATTTGATGACTTCTTTTGAAAATGAATGTTTTGATGATTATGATGAAAATGAATATAATATAGAAGAAGAGGTGGATTATGATAGTAATACATTTAGTGTAAATAGGGATGATATTGATTATATAGAGCAAGTAATAGAAGATATAGATACTGTAAAAGACAATAAAAAAATTTTTGACTACGGTGATAACTCTATAGATGAAAGTAATGAAATCTCTATTGATGATAAAACAAAAGACTCTCTATTTGACAATTTAATTGACAATTTTGATGAAGTGGAGAAATTTAATGATAAAATAAATAAAGGAAAATTTGAAAATAAAATCATAAGAGGACAAGATAAGGTTGACATTTTGAAGATAATACAAAAGGCATTGTGGCCGATTATTGCAGTGTCTGTTCCATTTTTTGTTTTCTTATTTTTTGGTGTTGACGCATTTATACACAATATTAATAAAATATTTTTCTATGAAATTGTGTTATTTGTTTTATGGACTTTTAATATATTGATGAGTAAAAAAGATGAAAGTAGTTTTGCTGTAAACAAGTAAAAATTGTTATAATATTATTTGACAATTAAATAAAAAGTTTGTATAATACAAAAGTTCGGAGACATACCCAAGAGGCCGAAGGGGAGCCCCTGCTAAGGGTTTAGGTCGGATAAAACCGGCGCGAGAGTTCAAATCTCTCTGTCTCCGCTTTTTTGTGGGTTGAATAATCAATAAAATTAAAAAATATATTGATTATTCAACTTTTTTATTTTCCTCATAGTAAAACTATCACAGTATAATATAATTCGTGACGCTTATAATGGGTGGCAATTTGAGGATAATTCCCTGTGGAGCAGCAAGACTTGATGACGAAGTATTTAATTTTTTAATGGGATTAGGATTTAATATTTATAAAGGGTATGGCTTAACAGAGACTTCTCCAATTTTAACTGTAATGGGGATACATTCTAAAAAAAATAACAGTGTAGGAATGCCATTAAAAGAAACTCAAATTAAAATCGTAAATGAGGATAAAGGTGGCATAGGAGAAATAATTGTTAAAGGGCCACAAGTGATGCTTGGGTATTACAATAAAATTCAAAATGAAGAGGCATTTAAAGATGGCTGGTTTTACACTGGAGATTTAGGATACTTTGATAAAGATGGTTATCTTTATATAGTAGGTAGAATAAAGAATGTCATAATAGCAAATAATGGAGAAAATATTTATCCAGAAGAAATAGAAGAAAAAATATTAGAATATGAGTTTGTAAAAGAAGTTTTGATTAAGCCGAAAGAAGTGAAGAAAGAATCACATTTAGTTGCTCATATTGTATTAGAAGATGATTTTAAAAATAAAAAAAATATGGACAATACAGTAAAAGAGATGGTTGATGAATTAAATAGTAAACTTCCTGTTTTTAAGCGAATTAGTGATTTTGTAATAGAAGATAAGGAATTTCCTAAGACATCAACATTAAAAATAAAAAGGGGTATTTTAGGCTAAGATTGAAGTATTATTTCAGCATTTTCATAAATAGGTTATGTTGTAGTTTTTACGAATATTTTCATTTTCAATATTTGAATAGGTAATAAAGTTATGATATAATGGAAAAAAAATATATGGAGGTATGTTATGTTAGTAAATGCAACTAAAATGCTTAAGGATGCTTTGAAGGGACATTATGCTGTTCCACAAATCAATATAAATAATTTAGAATGGACAAAAGCTGCACTTTTAACAGCTGAAGAAGAAAAAAGCCCAATTATATTAGGGGTATCAGAAGGTGCTGGTAAATATATGGGAGGATTTAAAACTGTAAGAGAGATGGTTTTTTCTTTAGATGAAAGTTTAAATATAAAAGTTCCTGTAGCATTACATCTTGACCATGGAACATTTGAAGGATGTAAAAAATGTGTAGAAGTTGGATTTACTTCAATAATGTATGATGGCTCACATTCTGATATAACAGAGAATATTGAGAACACAAAATTATTAACAGAACTTGCTCATTCAAAAAATATGAGTATAGAAGCAGAAGTAGGTGCAATAGGTGGTGAAGAAGATGGTGTAATAGGAAAGGGAGAGTGTGCAGACCCTAATGAATGTAAAATGATAGCGGATTTAGGTATAGATTTTTTAGCTGCAGGGATAGGGAATATACACGGTGTGTATCCGCCAAATTGGCAAGGGCTTAGTTTTGATACACTTGAAGAAATAAAAAATAAAGTAGGAGATATGCCGCTCGTTTTACATGGTGGGACTGGAATATCAAAGGACATGATAAAGAAAGCTATAGATTTGGGAGTTGCTAAGATAAATGTAAATACAGAGTGCCAAATAGCATTTGCAAAAGCTACAAGAAAATATATTGAAGATAAGAAAGATTTAGAAGGAAAAGGTTTTGACCCACGAAAACTTTTATTGCCAGGTTTTGAAGCGATAAAGAGCACAGTGAAAGAAAAAATGGAGTTATTTGGTTCTAATGGCAAGGCATAAAAGGGTATTAAATATAATTTTTTATTTTGTCATAGCATTATTTATTTTCTCATGTAATAAACATGTGGATAAAAACGAGATAGGAGAACATAAGACAGAAGATATTTTAAGTGAAAAGTTTACAGATAATGATTTTTATACATTGAATTACAATTTGTTTAATGGTGGAGAAGTTATTTTTTTGACCTCGCAGACGAGTGGACAAATGGAAAGCTTATTGATTAGAACTAAGAATAATAAATTTTTAATATTTGATGGTGGAAGATATCAAGATGCTTACTTTTTATGTGAGGTAATAAAAACTTTAGGTGGAGATAGTGTGGAAGCTTGGTTTATTACACATTCGCACGACGACCATGTAGGTGCGTTATATGAAACAGTAAAGGAAAATTATATTGATATTAAAAATATATATTACAAATTTCCTCCAATAGAGTGGTGTTATGAAAAGATTGGTGACGATGCAGGTTATTTATATTTAATATACGATGCCTTAAATGAGTATAAAAAGAAATTAAATGATTTGGGAAAAGAGATTAATATATATGATGATGTAAAAAAGGCTGAGAAATTTGTATTTGATGGTGTAGAAGTGGAAATTATAAATGATATGTATATGCTCGATAGCGATTCAATCAATAATAGTTCTATTGTTTATAAAATAAATGTTTATGGTAGTAGTATAATTTTTCTTGGTGATATATCATATTATGGAAGTATTAAGTTAATTGAAGATATAAGTGAAAAAAAATTAAAGAGTGATGTTGTGGTTCTTTCTCACCATGGTCAAAATGGAGCACCATATGAGCTATATAAAATTATAGATGCGAAATACGCCCTTTGGCCTACCACAAAAAAGATATATGAAAATAGAGAAGGAAAATATGCCACCGATGAAACAAAAAAATGGTTTGAGGAATTTGGGACAATTAATGTATTGAGTTTTGAAGGAAATTATATTATAAAATAAATTCTGATAATATCTTATTGCTTATTTGCATACCTCTTTCAGAGAAGAAGTAATTATCGTTTTCTTTTTTTATGAGTGATAAATTGAGATATTTTTTTAGTGGTATTTCAAAAATATTTTCAAAATTTACATTAAATTTTTCAAAAAACTGTTGTGCATTTATACCAGAAGTTTTTCGCATTCCCAAAAAGAAAAATTCGCTCATAGCATCTTCTCTTGATAAGATTTTTATTTCGTCATAATATTTATCAATATCTTCACAAGTCTCATATTTATTATATTCTTTCAGAAGATAACTGTTTATATCTGTTATATTTTTATATCTCATATTATTAAAATAAGAAGCTGCACCAAGTCCGAACCCAATATAAGGTATGTCGCTCCAGTATCCATAATTGTGGATGCATATAAAGCCAGCTTTTGCAAAATTACTTATTTCATATTTAATATAGTTATAGTAATTAGTCAAGTCATTTATTATATCGTCGCATTTAATTATTTCGTCTTCGCAAGGGAGTTGAAGTTTATTCTTTTTATATAAGTCATAAAATGGAGTTTTTTCTTCAACAATCAAATTATATATAGATATATGTTTCAATTTTAATTTCATTATGTCTTTTAATGTGTTTTTTAGAGAGTTGCTTGTTTGATTAGGTATTCCATACATAATGTCGGCATTGATATTCTTAAAGCCAATGTGAATAGCATCGTCATAGCACTTTAGGAAGTCATTATATGTGTGTAATCTTCCAAGAAGATTTAACTCATCGCTATTTGTCGATTGGACGCCAAATGATATTCTATTTATACCTATTTCATAGTAGTCTTTTAATTTTTCATATATTGAAGAGTGTGGGTTTAATTCAATGCTTATTTCACAGTTGTTTTTTATATTGTAGTTTTCATATATGGTTTTTAGAATATTCGTGATATACAAAGAAGGTATAGAAGAGGGGGTTCCTCCACCTATATAGATGCTTGCAATTTCATAGTCTTTTGACAAAAATTTTTTGTATTTAATCTCTTCTATGATTTTTTTTGTGTAAGACTCTATAGTTTGTTCATTAGAAGAAAAAGATAGAAAATCGCAATAGTTACATTTTTTTTCACAAAATGGTATATGCATGTAAAGTTCAAGGTAATTATTTTTCATATAAATATTATATCATAAATTAAAAAATAGTGTTATAATAAAAGGGTATGAAGAAAATAAATCAAGACATAAAAAATAAAACTTTTGAAAAAATCTATATGGTGACAGGTAATGAAGAATATATTATGAGAGATATAAAAAATAAGTTTATATCTGCTTTTGATGACGACATGAGCACTTTTATTTTTAATAAAGATAAATTTGATGATATAGAAGTCAAGAATACAATACTGACACATAGTTTTTTTTCTACTAAAAAGCTTATAATTTTTGACAAAGTCAATTTATCTGAAAATAAAAATGTCAATAAGTTTATAGAGTATATGAATGAAAATATTGATAATAATGTAATACTAATATTAGAATCAAGTGAAGTAAAAACAAAAACTCTTTTAAATTATGTAAAACAGGTTGGATATTATACAGAAGTAAAAACCGAAAGTGATGAAGTATTAGAAAAATATATAATAAAAAAAGTAAAAGATTCAAAAAAACAAATAAGAGAATCTACAGTTATATACATATTAGAAAAATGTGGCAGTGATTTATTCAACTTGTCAAATGAGATGAATAAACTTATAAATTTTGTTGGAGAAAAAGAAGAGATAGAAAAAAAAGATGTAGATGAAATATTGATAGATACTTTAGAAAATAGAATATATAATATGATAGACTTTATGAACAAAAATGATAAGAAAAATGTGTTAAGGCTATATGCAGATTTAGTTGCATTAAATGTAAAAACAGGCAACATAATAGGGTTGATAAAAAATAACTATGTTCAGTTAGCAAAAGTTAGAGAGTTAATAGATGAAGGAGATACTGTTGAGAGTATGATGAAAAAATTGAATATAAGGCAAAAATGGCAAATAGAAAAAATAATAAAAGTTGCGAGAGGGATAAAAACAGATGATATTGTAGAAAAAATAGATACAATAAATGATATAAATAAGAGAAGAGTAACAGGCAACATAGATGAAAAAGTGGCAATGTCAATAATTATTTCGTAAAAGGAGAATATAAATGGAAAATATTTTAGAAAAAGAGACGATAAAAAAATTGATAGATGAAGCATTTAAGGCAAGAGAATTTGCTTATACCCCATACTCAAATTTTAAAGTAGGAGCTGCACTTTTGGGAAAGAGTGGTAAAGTTTATAGAGGTTGCAATATTGAAAATGCGGCATTTTCTCCAACAAACTGTGCAGAGAGAACTGCATTATTTAAAGCGGTATCAGAAGGAGAGAGAGATTTTATAGCTATAGCTGTTGTGGGTGGAGTTGATGGAAAAAATTATTTTATAGCACCTCCTTGCGGTGTATGTAGGCAGGCACTTGTTGAGTTTACAGAGCCAGAGAAGTTTTTAGTCATACTTGCGAATAGTGTAGATGAATATGAAATAATCAAATTGTCGGAGTTGCTTCCAAAGTATTTTTCTAAAAAGGAGATTGACTAATATGACGAATTTAGATTTGCTTATAGATGAAGCGAAAAAAATATGTATACTTGGGCACATAAATCCAGATGGAGATTGTATTGGTTCGACTTTAGGTTTATATAACTACATTAAAAACAAATATGATGATAAATTTGTCAGAGTTTATTTGGAAAAAGCAAGTGACAAATTTAATATACTTGAAGGGTTTAAGGAAATAAGCCAAGACTTAAATGATGCAATAGATTTTGATTTATGTATTGTGTGTGATTGTGGAAGTGAAGAAAGGATAAAAGATTTTGCTATTTATTTAAAAAGAGCAAAAAAAATAATGATAATAGATCATCACGAGACTAATAATATAAAGTGTGAAAATATTATTTTAGATAAAAATGCACCAGCGACCTCGGAGTTAGTATATAAAAATATTGATAAAAAATATATAGATAAAAAAGTTGCAGAGTGCTTATATGTAGGTATTGCTCACGACACTGGAGTTTTTAGATATAGCAATACAAATAAGAATACACTAATAATTGTTTCTGAGTTGATAGACAAGGGGATAAATTTTTCAGAACTTCTTGACATTACTATGTTTAAACAAAAATTTAATCAAAAAGTTATAACAGCAAATATTATAAATAGGGCAAAGTTTTTATGTAAGGGTAAAGTGCTTTTTAGCTGGACTAATAAAGAAGAAGTTAATAGTTTATCGCTTGACAATAGAGATATTGATATGGTTGTAGGTTATATGAGAGAAACAATAGGGATAGATATAGCAGTATTTGCATATGAAATTGGAGTTAATATATATAAAATAAGTTTAAGAAGTAATGGAGAGAAGATAAATTGTGCTGACTTTTCAAAGAAATATGGTGGTGGAGGACATAAGAAAGCTGCAGGGTTTACATTGAAGATGAGTATAGAAGAAATAGAAAAATTTTTATCTGAAAATATAAGTGAGATTTTTAATGAATAATATAAATGGGATAGTTCTTATCAATAAAGACAAAGGAATAACGAGTTTTAAGGCTATATCTGCAGTTAGAAAAATTTTAAGTGTAAAAAAAATAGGGCATACAGGGACACTTGATATAGACGCGGAAGGCTTATTAGTCTGTTTAGTAGGAAATGCCTGTTCTATGCAAAATATATTGATGGATAGTAAAAAAGAATATATTGCAGAAATGGTTTTAGGAATAGCGACAGATACGGAAGATGATACAGGTGTTATAGTAGAAAAAAATATAAAGAGAGTAGATTTTGAAGATGTAAAAAATGCAATAAAAAAATTCATAGGTGGGTATAATCAAATTCCTCCTATGTATTCTTCAAAAAAAATAAATGGTGTTAGTTTGTTGAAACTAGCGAAAAGTGGTAAAGTGATAGATAGAAAACCATGTCATATTGACATATATAGTATAGATATATTAGATAGATATGAAAAAAATATAGGAAAAGATATATACGAAACTTATAAATTAAAAATCTCATGTGGGAAGGGAACATATATAAGAACACTTTGTAAAGATATTGGGGAAGTGTTAAATATTCCATCTTGTATGGGTGAACTTATAAGGACTAAGACTGGTGGATTTTCAATAGAAGATTCTAATACGATAGAAGAAATTGAAAAGAAATTTATTGAAAATAATTTTTCATTTATAAAGCCTGCTCTATATACAGGCAAAGATAGTGTAGTGACTTTTGGTAAGTTTGAAACGATGCATATAGGGCACAAAAAAATAATAAAGAAGATGGTAGAAATAGCAAAAGAAAAAGGCTTAATTTCTGTAGCACTGGTTGTAAATATTAATAATGAATACAATAATATAGTTACGAGGGAACAGCAGATGTCTTATATGAAGAGTATGGGGGTAGATAAAGTTTTATATTTTCCAATGAATGATGAGACGAAAAATATGAAGGGAGAGGACTTTGTATATGACATATTAAAAAATCAGATAAGGTCAAAGTATATAGTAGTTGGAGAAGATTGTTCTTTTGGTAAAGGTGGAGAGTGTCATATAACTGATTTAAAGAGAATATCTAAAGAGTGTGATATAAATATAGAAGTTGTAAAAACTGTAAAAATAACAGAATGTTTAACTAAAGATGAATTTACAGCCGTAGAAAATGCACTTAAGGTTGATAGTGAAGAATTAAAAGAAAAAAAAATATCATCAACTTTAATTAAAAAGTTGATGAATGATGGATTGGTAAATATAGTAGAGCATCTTGTTGATAGAAAAATAATAAAATTATAAAAGATGCTATAATTATTTTTTTAATTTAGTAGTCTTTGATTTAGTTGGTTTTTTAATTTCTTTTGCTGAAGGCTTATTAATTTTCTTTTTGTCCTTTTCTTCTATTTGATTGAATTTATCAGCGAAGTGTGCATAGATATCACTACCAGCACCTTTTACAAGAGAAATACCACTGTTGTAAAGTTTTTTTGTATTAGCCCCGAGGGTTTTAGTAGATTTTTGAAATTTGTTTTTATCTCCAAGAGAAGTATAAGTTCTTTTTACATCGCTACCAACAGATTTAGCATTTTTAATCATATTGTAGTATTGGTCAATTGTATCTTCTGAAAATTCATCATTTTTAATAAAGTCATTTATTACATATGCAAAGGCACCAAGAGTTGCAAATGTAAATATTGTAAAAAAAGTACTCTTTTTCATAATATCCTCCTTAAGTCTTTTTATTATAACATATTTTTATTTTTTATGCTATAATAAATTGTCATAATGATGAGTGAAAAATAAATAAGGTAAAAACAGGGAGAAAAAAATGAATAAAATTTATTATAATTTAGAAAGAAGATTTTCAAGATATGCAATAAGAGATTTAAATAAATATATGGCAGTGATATATGTTTTTGGTCTTTTGGTCATAACTGTCAATCCTATGTTTTATTATGCGAGGTTTTCTCTTGACATAGGAAGGTTATTGTCTGGAGAGTTGTGGAGAGCATTAACTTTTATTATATATCCACCCTTTGTTTCAATAAGCATATTTTTATCTCTGTTTGGCATATACATTTATTATAATTTTACTACTGCTTTAATATATGCATGGAGTGATTTTAAATTTAATTTGTATATAATTGGTGGAATTATTTTTTACATCATAGTAGGTATAATGGCATATTTGTTTTTTGGACCTCTTATGATGGAGCCTACCTATTTAGCATTCTCTATATTTATAGGTTTTGCTTTTACATTTCCTGATACTACATTCCTTATGTTTTTCTTTATTCCTATTAGAGCAAAATATTTAGCAGTAATAGAGATAATATTGTATCTATTTATGTTTACAATGGCATCGTTAAGTGATAAAGCGAGCATCATAGCTGTCGCATTAAATATAACTTGTTTTATTTTACTCACAGATAGATATTCATTTAAAAATTTCATAAATAGTTTAAAAGGTCGTTAAAAAAATCTTGACACGAAGGTTTATATAAAAATAATAAAAAAGTTTAAAGAGCCATAGAAATATGTGCTCTTTTTTTTGTGCATTTTAAATAAGAAATGGTTCATTTATTACAATAATTTTGAATTTATGCATAAAAAATGTGCTTTTTACCTTATTTTTGTAAATTCTAAAAAATCTGTTGACAATTCCCTAAAATATGCTAAAATATAGTAAAAAATGAATAAAAGTGTCAAAAAGTGTCAAAATATTTTGTTTATTACAAAATAGTTCTATTTTGCACTTATTATAAAAAATTATGTTTGTAGGACAATTTGAACACACAATTGATATTAAAGGTCGAATTACAATACCAAATAAATTTAGAAATTTACTTGGTGAGGGTTTTGTTATAACAAGAAGTCTTGATGGCTGTTTGTCAATTTATGATAAAGAAGATTGGGATAAATTAAAAAACAAATTAAATGAATTGCCATATACTGATGAGAGAGCGAGAGTTTTGAAAAGATTTACACTTGGAAGTAGTGATATGTGTGAGCCAGATAAGCAAGGAAGAATTTTAATACCTATTACACTTAGAAAAAATGCAAATTTAATTCAAGATGTTATGTTTGTTGGTGTTGGAGACCATATAGAAGTTTGGGACAAGAGTATGTGGGAAAGTAAAAATGACTTTAGTGATTATGAAAAACTTTCAAAAGATATGGAAGGTTTAGGAATATAATGGAACACATATCAGTATTGTTGAATGAGTTAATAGATAGTTTGAATATAAAAAAAGATGGTACATATATTGATATGACATTGTGTGGTGGTGGACATGCAAAGGAAGTTTTGAAGAGATTAGAAGGAGGACTGCTAATAGGTATAGATCAAGATGACTATGCAATAGAGAGGGCAGAAGAAAATTTAAAAGATTTTACAAATAAAAAAATAATAAAATCAAATTTTGAAAATATAAATGAAATATTAGCTAATTTAAATATAGATTTAGTAGATGGTATATATTTTGACCTTGGGGTATCAAGTTTTCAGTTTGACGATAAAGAGAGAGGTTTTTCATATAACAAGGAAGCTGTGCTTGATATGAGAATGGATAGAGAGAGAGAATTATCTGCCCTAAAGGTAGTGAACGAATTTAGTTATGAAGACATAGAAGAGATAATATATAAATATGGTGAAGAGAGATTTGCGAAAAGTATAGCAAGAAGAATAGTGGAAGAGAGAGAAAAAAATAAAATAACTAAAACTACACAGCTATCAGAGATTATAAAATTTGCCATACCAAGAAAATTTCAAGATAAGCACCCAGCGAAGAGAACTTTTCAGGCTTTGAGGATATATGTAAATGACGAATTAAATGTATTAGAAAAATCGCTTGATAAATCAGTAGAACATTTAAAAAAAGGTGGGAGAATATCTGTTATAAGTTTTCATTCACTTGAAGATAGGATAGTAAAAAATAAATTTAAGGAATATGAAAATCCTTGTACTTGTCCAAAAAATATGCCTTGTGTATGCCATAAAGTAAGTAAAGGCAAAATCATAAACAAAAAAGTCATAATCCCAAGCGAAGAAGAATTATTAAATAATAATAGAGCACATAGTGCAAAATTAAGAATATTTGAAAGGATATAAAAATATGAATGCTATCAATTGGCCATATGAGCAAAAAAAATTTTTTAGTGTAAACCGATTTGAAGAATTAGTTTATAATAAAAACAAATTCATAAGGATGGAAAAAAAGAAAAAAAAGATATTAAAAATTTTTGATGTCTTTCTTGTATTTATAGCCTCATTATTCTTTTGCTATTTTGTATTTGTTGCATTTAGCGCCATAACTTGTAATGTAGTGTTAAATAATAAAAATAGAATGGAAATTAGGCTTGAAGCAGAACTTGAGGGAATAAAAGCAAAAAATAAAATTTTGATGGAAGATATATCAAATATGATAGATAAAGACTATGTAAAAAATGTGGCATATTTGAGATTATCTATGTTTATGCCGAGCGAAGAAAATATAATATACTATGACAAAACAAATGTTGGTTATGTAAGGCAGTATGATACCATCAGATAAAGATTTAGAAAATTACAATAAGAGTATAAAAAAAAGATTATTGCTTGTGACTTTTTTGATAGCAATAATTTTTGTTTTTTTAGGAGTTTATTTATATACAATTGTTATATTTAGAGGAGAGGAGTATAATAAAATTGTATTATCACAGAGACAGGTGAGTTACAATTCGCAGATAATTGAAGCAAAAAGAGGAGATATATATGACACTAACAAAAAACTCCTTGCAACTTCAGTAAAGACATATAATTTAATAATAGACCCAAAAATTATATTGTCAGACAAGAAAAATTATTTTGAAGCAACTTGCAATGCATTGTCAGAAGTTTATGGGTATGATAAATATGAAATGATGTCACTTATAGAAAATAGACCAAATTCTTCTTATCTTAAA
>CAMJKC010000028.1 GCA_946406305.1 uncultured Lachnospiraceae bacterium | reverse complement strand
TGATGGGAAAAATGTATTACTTGAAATAGAAATGCAAGGTGCATTGATGGTTAAAAAAAAGTATAATGATGCAATTTTGATTTTTGTTATACCGCCTAATACAAAAGTTTTATATGATAGATTAAAAAAAAGGGGGACGGAGACAGAGGTTAGTATTAATAAGAGACTTGAACAAGCATTAAAAGAAGCAGAAGTTATTTCACAATATGATTATATTATAGTTAATGACGAATTAGACAATGCAGTTAAAGATTTTTTTAATATTGTAAACAATAAATTTATTAAAAATGATGATACTAATACTTTAGTTAAAAATATTGTTAAAGATATAAAGGAGAAAAATTATGTTTGATATTACAACTGAGGACTTAATTAATATTACTAATGAAGGTGTATATGATGACACTAATAAAGTCCAGAGTAAGTTTTCTATAATAATTGCTATTGCAAAAAGAGCGAGACAGTTAATTGCTGAAAAAGACTATAGAATTGAAAATGAGAACCCTCTTTCAGTAGCAGTAGAAGAATTTAAGAAACACGAGATACAAGTTATTGTAAATAGAACTTAAAATATGAAAATTTTTTTTGTTTCACTTGGATGTGATAAAAATAAAGTCGATTCTGAAAAAGTACTCGACTTTTTTATTAAAAAATATAGTGCTGAACTTGTAACAGATATTAAAGATGCAGATGTTTGCATGGTAAATTCATGTGCATTCATTGGTGATGCAAAAAATGAAAGCATAAATTATTTAAAATATATAAATCACATAAAAAATAAAAATTGCAAAGTTGTGTTACTTGGTTGTCTTGCAAAAGAATATGAATTGAATAAAAATAATATTAAATGTGATTTAAAAAAAATATGTGATTATATTTTGCCAGTTGATAAATATTTATATGACTTAAATAGTTGGCAAGGAAGAATTTTTGAGCCTATATCTTTTGTTGAATCTTTAAAGATTTCAGATGGGTGTAATAAGAATTGTACATATTGCATTATTCCTAAACTTCGTGGAGTATATAAGAGTAATACAATTGAGAATTTATATAATGAAGTTAAACTTCTAACTATGTCTGGAACAAGAGAATTAAATATTGTAGGACAAGATATATTAAACTACGGCATAGATATTTATAAAAAGAAAAGTTTACCTAATTTAATTGATAAAATTTCAGAAATTCAAGATTTAAAATGGATAAGACTTCTTTATTGTTATCCAGAAGAGATAGATGATAGTGTAATTGAATTGATAAAAAATAATAAAAAAGTTTTACATTATATTGATATGCCAATTCAGCATATAAATTATAAAATATTAAAGATGATGAATAGAAGAACTACAAAAGAAAATATAATGTATATAATAAATAAACTTAGAAGTCATATACCAGACATTGTTATAAGAACAACATTCATCGTGGGTTTTCCTGGAGAAAATGAAGATTCATTTAATGAACTTATAGATTTTATTAAAGAAGTTAAGTTTGATAAGGTTGGATGTTTTACATATAGTAGAGAAAAATTATCTGCATCATATGATTTAAAAAATCAAGTAGATGAAAAGACAAAAAAATATAGACAAAAAAAATTAATTGATATTCAAAAAAAAATAGTTATATTTAAAAATATAGATAAAATTAATAAAGAATATGAAGTTATTGTTGAAGGCTTTAACCCAAAAAACAAGATGTATGTTGCGAGAAATTATAAAAATGCAAGAGATATTGATGATTTAATATATATTAAAACAAATAATAAATTATCGTCTGGTCAATTTGTTAATGTAAAAATTGAAAGTTTTGATGAATATGATTTAATTGCAAAAATTGTATAGTGATTTAATATATTTAATATTAAATATAAAAAGGAGGATATATAATTGGTTTATGTAATAACTAATTATAAAATGATGATATGAATAAAATAATTAGCAAATTAATAGATACTCATAGTTTAAGTGTAGAGGAATATGAATCATTACTCAACAATATTACCGACGAAGAAAAAGAAGTGTTAAGACAAGAAGCAGTTAAACTTGCTATTTCAGTATATGGAAAAAAAATATTTGCAAGAGGTCTTATAGAGTTTTCAAATTATTGTAAAAACAATTGTTACTATTGTGGGATAAGAAGTGGAAATAAAAATTGTGATAGGTATAGACTTACTAAAGAAGAGATATATGAATGTTGTAACATAGGATATGAATTAGGATATAGAACTTTTGTATTACAAAGTGGTGAAGATTTATATTTTACTGATGACATTATGGTAGAGATTATTTCTCATATAAGAAATAAATTTCCTGATTGTGCAATTACAATATCTATAGGCGAAAAAGAAAAAGATACCTATAAAAAATATTTTGATGCAGGTGCAAATAGGTATTTATTAAGGCATGAGACTGCAAATAAAGAGCACTATGAAAAAATTCATCCGAAAGAAATGTCTTATGAGCATAGGATGAAGTGTTTACAAGATTTAAGAGATATTGGATATCAAGTTGGTGCTGGTTTTATGGTTGAATGCCCATATCAGACAAATCTCGATATAGCACATGACCTTAAATTTATAGAAGAATTTAAACCTGAAATGTGTGGTATAGGACCATTTATTCCACACAAGGACACAATTTTTAAGAATGAAAAAGCTGGAAGTTTTGATAAAACTCTGTTGCTTCTTTCAATAGTTAGAATAATAAGGCCAAATGTATTACTTCCTGCTACAACTGCACTTGGTACTATTAATCCACTTGGGAGGGAAAAAGGAGTTGAACACGGAGCAAATGTAGTTATGCCAAATCTTTCTCCTACAGAAGTAAGAAGTAAATATTTATTATATGATAATAAAATTTGCACTGGAGATGAGGCAGCGGAGTGTAAGAATTGTATGTCACAAAGAATGAAAAAAATAGGATATGATTTAGTTATTGATAGAGGTGATTGTATCTTAAAATATTAGATTAAAAGTAGGTGATAGAATGAATTTGCCAAATAAACTAACAGTCTTTAGAATTATTTTAATTCCTTTTTTCGTTATTTTTTTTATGATGGGAATAAAAGATTCAAATTTCATTGTAAAATTTAACAACTATCAAATATCTATATATAGAATAATTGCAGCTTTGATTTTTGTTATAGCATCAATTACAGATACATTGGACGGAATTATAGCGAGAAAATATAATCTAATTACAAATTTTGGAAAATTTATGGATCCCCTTGCGGATAAGATGCTCGTAATAACTGCATTTATTTTATTATCATATACAATAGAAGTGAATGTTGTTTTAGTTATAATTATTGTTTTGAGAGAAATTTTAATATCGGCAATAAGGCTCATAGCTGTAGAAAATGGAATTGTTATACAAGCATCAAAATTAGGAAAAATTAAAACAACATTGCAGATGGTTGCGGCAGTTTTTATTTTATTTTGCTTTTATAAAATAAGTTTTGGATTTTACTTATTTACATATTCTGTGTTTTATTTATCTGAGATATTTGTAGTAATGTCTTTCATTGATTATTGTTTTTTAAATAAGGCTGTATTAAAAAAAGGACTTAGCGAATAATGAATAGAGTATTGATATCTTCAATAATTAATAAATTAATAGATAATAATATTACTATATCAACTTGTGAATCTGCCACTGGTGGTGCTATAGCGAGTTCAATTTGTGATGTTAATGGAGCATCTAAAATTTTCAGTGTTTCATATATTACTTATTCAAATTCAGCAAAAATTAAAGAGTTGAATGTGAAAAACGAAACTATAGAAAAATTTACTCCAGTGTCAAATGAAGTAGCAAAAGAAATGGTCTGTGGACTGTATTTAAAAACAAAAGCCGATATTTGTATTTCTATTACAGGAAGTTTTGGACCTACAACTTATGAAAATGTTAAAGTTGGAACTGTTTATATTGGTATAAAATTTTATGAAGATATAAAAATTTTCAAAGAAAGTTTTGATGGAGATAGATTAGCTATTAAAGATAAAACTATAGATAAAGTTTTTGAATTATTAGGGCAATTTATATGATTATTTTAAATATATTACTAAAATTTATTGTTGTTATTTTATTTTTGGTAGTAATTTTGCTTTTAATACCAGTTAAACTTAATGTAAAAGTTTCTAAAAAGAATATATTTTTTTATGATATATCAGTAAATTATTTTTTTAATATATTCAAATTGAATCTTAAGAATAATAATTTGAGTTTTAAATTTTTAAATTTTAACTTATTAAACAATAAAGGTAAAAAGGCTTTAAAGGTTAATAATAATAATGATATAAATATAAGTAATGATGCGAATTTAGAAATTGAAGATAGAAAAGATGACAAAATTTTAAAAAAAATAATTAATTCCTATAAAAGCCATAAGTTAAACTATTTTAATAAAAAAAATAAGAATAAAAAAAGTAGAGAAAATATTTTTATAATAAATAAAAATAATTATACTAAAATAACATCAAAAAAAAATTTGAATACATTAAAAAAAGTATTTGGTATGTTGTTTAAGTCTATTAAATTTGATAAGTTTGAATTTAATAGCATTATAGGATTTGATAATCCATATATTACTGGATGTGTTTTATCTTTGTTTTCATTTTTTTATTTTAAGTTTGGAGATAGCATAAAAGTAAAACCATTTTTTGATAAAAATATTTTTATTGCTGATGGCAATTTTTTATGTTGTGTAAAACTTTATAATTTGTTTTTTATTTTTTTAATTTTGATTTCCAATAAAGATTTCAGAAAATTTATATTTGTAGCTAAAAACGATGAATAATGATAATTTTTTTTATGAAGTTTTAAAAAAATTTTATAATAACGATATATGTGAAAAAATTTATAAGGGCTCAGTAAAAAAGAATAATACCTTTAGAGTAAATTTAAATAAAACAAATTTGCAAGATGTCATTTCTAAACTTAAAAAAGAAGATTTTAAATATAAAAATTTTAAATTCTATGATTTAATATTAAATTGTAAAAATGATGAGTTATTAACATATGATTTAGATTATTTAATGAAATTTATTAATCGTGAAGAATTTAATGTTGATATTTTCTTTGTAGATGATGATAATTTAAAAAAAATTAAAAATACTGATATTTATAATGATGGTTTAATATATTTTCAAAATACTTCTACACTTATTCCAATAATTTTTTTAAATTTAAAGCCTGGTGATAATATATTAGATATGTGTGCAGCTCCTGGTGGTAAATCACTTTTTATTCAAAATGTAATGAAAAACAAGGTGAATGTTACTGCAGTAGAATTAAATCATATTAGATATGAAAGAATGTGTAATAATTTTAAAAAACAGAATGCAAATGTTTTTACTATAAAAGATAATTCACTTAATTTAGATGATAATTTAAAGTTTGATAAAATTTTACTTGATGCTCCGTGCAGTGGCAGTGGAACTATTAATGTATTCGATGAGAATATTTATACTTATTTTACCGAAGATTTAATAGAAAAATCTATTATAAGACAGAAAAAATTATTAGAGAAAGCATTAAAATTGCTAAAAAGAAAAGGCCGACTTGTATATTCAACTTGTTCAATACTAAATAGTGAAAATGAAGAAATTTTGTTATTATTCAAAAAAAAGTTAGAAAATATAGTGCAATTAAAGATTTTCCCAAATGAGTGTTTTGAGGGATTTTACATTTTTTCAGGTGAAAAACTGTAAAACTATTATATTTTTTATTGCATTTTATATAATTGTTATGGTAAAATATATATGTTCTTCATATGGTGACACATGTCCGTATGGAAAAGACATATTTTAAGGAGGCTTTTTATGTTAAAAAAAGTATTTAGTTATTTATTAGTTATAGCAGTGGCTATGTCTGGTTTTACTGCTTGTTCAAGTAATAGCACAGGCGGAAAAAATGTTATAAAGATTGGTGTTTTTGAGCCATTAACAGGAGAAAATGGTGGAGGAGGATTTCAAGAAGTTTTAGGAATTCGTTATGCAAATGAGCTATATAAAACTATAAATATAAATGGAACAACATATACTATAGAACTTGATGAAGTTGACAATAAGTCAGATAAGACAGAAGCTGTTAGTGCTGCAAACAAGCTCATATCTGATGGTGTTGTAGCTGTACTTGGAAGTTATGGTTCTGGTGTTTCAATTGCAGCTGGAGAATACTTTGAAGAAGCAGAGATTCCAGCTGTTGGATGTTCATGTACAAATCCACAAGTAACAGATGGAAATGATTATTATTTTAGAACATGTTTCTTAGATCCATTTCAAGGGACTGTAATGGCAAGTTATGCAAGAAACCATGGATATACAAGAGTTGCAGTTATTACTCAACTTGGAGACGATTATTCAGAAGGATTAGGAAGTTTCTTTGTTCGTGCCTGTGAGAGAATGGGAATTCAAGTTGTAGATACTGAAAAATTTCAAACTAATGAACAAGATTTTAGGTCAATTCTTTCAAATATAAAATCTTCAGACCCTCAATTTGTATTTGCTCCATCTTCAATTGTTTCTGCACCACTTATATTAGAACAAGCAAGAGAATTAGGAATGACATGTCAATTTGGTGGTGGTGATACTTGGGAAAATGGAACTATAATTGACAATGCCCATGGTGCTGCTGAAGGAATGGTTTTGACAACATTTTATGATGACAAATCACAAGCAACAGAAGAGGGTGAAAAATTTTTAAATGGGTTTAAATCATATTTAGTAAAAAATAATCAAAAAGAGATAATACCAGCTGTTTCTGCACTTGGATATGATGCATATTTAGCAGTTTATAAAGCTATAGAAGCAGCACAATCACTTGAAGGTCCAGCAATAAGAGATGCTTTATCAAAACTTGTATTTACAGGTGTTACTGGAGAAATAAAATTTGATGCAAATGGTGATGCGGATAAAAATTCTGCATATGTTAAAGAAGTTGAAAATGGACAATTTGTATTTAAGGAAATTGTTACAATATAATTTATAATTAAGGTTTTATTATGCAATATTTTTTAGAACAATGTTTAATAGGAATTTCTATAGGTGGAGCATATGCTCTAATAGCTATAGGTTACACTCTTGTGTATGGAATTTTGAGACTTATAAATTTTGCTCATGGGGATATATTTATGGTGGCAGGTTATATTATGATTTTTACAACTGCTAATTTCCCTATTTATATTTCTATTCCAATAACAATTATAGCAACTTGCATACTTGGTGTAGTTATTGAAAAAGTGGCATATAAGCCACTTAGGACAGCACCAAGGATGTCTATTATGATATCTGCTATAGGGGTATCCTATTTTTTGCAAAACTTCGCTACCTATTTGTTTACTGCTCTACCAAGTAATTATCCACCTATATATTTTTTGAAAAAACAAATACATATAGGTTACTTAAAAACTAATATGGCTGATATACTTACTCCAATTATAACTATACTTTTAGTTTTAATACTTATTTGGATATTAAAGCACACAAAAATTGGTTTATCAATGAGAGCGGTTAGTCGTGATTATGAAGCTGCAAGTTTAATGGGAATAAAAATTAATAATACTATTTCTTACACTTTTGCAATAGGTTCTATTTTAGCTGCAGTTGGTTCAATTTTATATTTTACAAATAGAGCGAGTGTTTTTCCATATTCTGGAAGTATGCCAGGGCTAAAATGTTTTGTGGCCGCAGTATTTGGAGGTATTGGTTCAATACCTGGTGCATTAATTGGAGGATTTTTCATAGGTTTATGTGAAACATTGATAAAAGCAGTAGGCTATTCGACTTTTTCTGATGCATTCACTTTTGTAATTCTTATTATAGTGCTTTTACTTAGACCTACAGGACTATTTGGTGAAAAAATTATAGACAAGGTGTGATTAAAAAAGAATATATGAAAATAAAGTTTTTAATAAAGAATTTAAATATTATTCTATCTGTCATTATGATATTATTGTGTTTGGCTTTTTTATTTATTATTGATGCAAATAATGGATCAAACAAATATCTAATTACAATTATTGAAAAGTCATTGGTATATGCTGTTGTTGCATTGTCAATGAATTTAGTTATAGGCTTTACAGGTTTGTTTTCTTTGGGACAAGCAGGTTTTATGGCAATAGGTGCATATATAACAGCCATATTTACTATTCCTATAAAATTTAGAGAAAGCATATATTATGTAGAAGGGATAAATGCAGATTTGGCAACTATGACTTTGCCTATACCTATTGCAATCATTTTAGGTGGATTAGTTGCGGCAATTATTGCTGCAATTATTGGGATACCAATTTTAACATTAAAGAGTGATTATTTAGCAATTGCGACCTTAGGTCTTTCAGAAATAATTAGAGCTGTCATTGCAAGCCCTATGATGAATACAATAACAAATGGCTCTTATGGACTAAAAAGAATTCCAAGCTTTAGTGGTGTTTTAGAATGTTTTATATATTGTGGGATATGTATTCTGTTAATGGCTCTTGTTATAAATTCATCATATGGTAGAGATTTTAAAGCAATAAGGGAAGATGAAGTTGCGGCCCGTGCCGTTGGAATAGATATTTTTAAAGCAAAAGAAATTTCTTTTGTTATATCTTCTTTTTTTGCTGGAGTGGCTGGTGGACTTCTTGCAATGTTTATGAGGTCAATAGAGTCAAGAACTTTTTCTGTTAATTTAACATATGAAATATTACTCATTGTAGTTCTTGGTGGCATAGGTTCTATAACTGGTTCAATAATTGGAAGTTTTGTTGTAAATATAGGGAAAGAGGCTCTTAGAGTTTTTGATAAACCTTTTACAATATTTGGTTTTATGGTAGATTGGCCAATATTTAGAGAAGGGTTTAGAATGGTAATTTTTTCAATATTACTTATGGTCGTAGTTTTGTTTTTTAAAAAAGGAATTATGGGTGGAAAAGAATTTACATTTGACAATATAATCAAATTTTTCAAGAAGAAGGGAGAAAAGCATGAGTGAAAAAATTTTACAACTTTCTTCTATGGGTATAAAATTTGGTGGAATTGTTGCAATTGATGAGTTAAATTTAGAAGTGAATGAAAAAGAAATAGTAGCAATTATAGGACCAAATGGTGCAGGAAAAACAACAGCATTTAATTGTATAACAGGAATATATACACCAACGAGTGGAGATATATATTATTTAGGACGCTCAATATTAAATGTAAAACCAGAAAGAATTACAGCACTTGGTATTGCAAGGACTTTTCAAAATATTAGGTTATTTAAAGAGTTAACTGTGTTTGAAAATGTTATTATTGCACTTCATCTACGATATAAGGATAATTTATTTACTTCAACTTTCAAATTAAATTTTAAAAAAGAAGAAGAAAAAATAAAAGAAGCAGAAAAATTATTAAAGTCACAGAATTTATATAAATATAAAGATGAAATATCTCAGAGTTTATCATATGGTTTACAAAGACGATTAGAGATAGCAAGAGCCTTAGCTACAAAGCCAAAATTATTGCTACTTGATGAGCCGGCAGCAGGAATGAATCCACAAGAGACAAACGAGCTAACAGAATATATAAAAAGAATAAGAGATGAATATGATGTTTCTATTTTATTAATTGAACATCACATGGATTTAGTTATGGATATATCTGATAAAATATATGTTATTGATTTTGGTAAATTAATAGCAGAAGGGACATCAAAAGAAATTCAAAATAATGATAAAGTTATAAAAGCATATTTAGGAGAAGAAGAGAATGCTTAAAGTAAAAAATTTACATGTGAATTTTGGTGGAATTAAAGCTGTAAAAGGAATAAGTTTTACAGTTGACAAAGGAAGCATAGTGTCTCTTATTGGTGCGAATGGTGCAGGAAAATCTACAACACTTAGAACTATAGCGGGAATTATTAAAGCGAGCAAGGGAGATATAGAATTTGAAGGAAATAGTATTTTAAATAATGATACATCAAAAATTGTAAAATCTGGTATAACTTTGTGTCCTGAAGGAAGAAGAGTTTTTCCTGATATGTCTGTTATAGATAATTTAAAAATTGGAGCATACCTTAGAAAAGATAGTATTACAGATGACATTAACAAGATATATGAAATGTTTCCAATATTGAAGCACCGCTCTTGGCAACTGGCAGGAACATTATCAGGTGGAGAGCAACAAATGTTGGCTGTAGCAAGAAGTTTAATGGCAAAGCCAAAACTTATGATGTTAGATGAGCCATCACTTGGACTTGCTCCACTTGTAGTTAATAATATTTTTGATATTATAAAAGAGATAAACCAAACAGGAGTAACAATACTACTTGTAGAACAAAATGCAAATAAGGCACTAAAAATTGCAAATAAGGCATATGTAATAGAAACGGGAGAAATAGTTATGGAAGGGACAGGAAAAGAATTACTTAATAATGAAAAAGTCAAGTCTGCATATTTAGGAAAGACAAAATAAATAGATATATACATTTTAGAAGTGAATAAAATATCGTAGTTGTAAATATTTGCATAAGAAAATTATAATTTTTATATAAATAATGCAAAATTTGACGACTACGATTTATATTATAAATGAAATTTTATAAAATTCTTTATGGAGGTTAGATATAATAAATTTTTTATTATATGAGTAAGATGAAAGTTTTAGTTACTGGATATAATGGACAACTTGGTTATGATATTGTAAGAGAGTTAAAGCATAGAAACATAAATTGTATAGGAACAACAAGAGAAGATTTAGATATAGTGGATAAGGAAAAAGTTACTTTATATATAAAAAAAACTAAACCAACCCACATAATACATTGTGCAGCTTGGACTAAGGTAGATAAAGCAGAAGATGAAAGTTCATTATGTAGAAAAATAAATGTTAATGGAACAGAAAATATTGCAACTATGTGTGATGAACTTAATATTCCTCTTATATATTTTTCAACAGATTATGTATTTGGAGGTAACGGAGAAACTCCACACAAAGTTGATGATAAAGTAAATCCTCTTTGCGTTTATGCAAAAACTAAATATGATGGAGAATTAATTGTTAGTAAGTTAAAAAAATATTTCATAATAAGAATTTCTTGGGTTTTTGGTATCAATGGAAACAATTTTGTAAAAACTATGATAAAATTATCACAAGACAAAAATGAATTAAAAATTGTAGATGATCAAATAGGTTCACCTACTTATACATACGACTTATCGAAACTCGTCTGTGATATGATAATGACCGAAAAGTATGGAGTATATCATGCAACTAATGAGGGATTTACTTCATGGGCAAATTTTGCAAAAGAAATATTTAAAAAAATAAATAAAAATATTAAAGTTATAGGCATATCAACAGAGGAGTATAATGCAAAAGCAAAAAGACCTAAAAATTCAAGGCTCGATAAAAGTAGTTTAGTGAATAATGGATTTAAGTTGTTGCCATCATGGCAAGATGCATTAGATAGATATTTAAAAGAATTAAATATAGAGGTATAACATGGGAAAATATTTTGGAACAGATGGCTTTAGAGGTGAAGCAAATGTAAATCTTACTGCTGACCATGCATATAAGATTGGAAAATTTTTAGGTTATTACTATTCAAAAAAACCTAATGGCGAAAAATGTAAAATTGCTATAGGAAAAGATACGAGAAGATCAAGTTATATGTTTGAATATGCAATAGCAGCTGGTATCACTGCTACAGGAGCAGATGCTTTACTTTTACATGTTACAACGACACCATCTGTCAGTTATGTTGTTAGAGCAGAAAATTTGGATTTAGGGATTATGATATCTGCTTCTCATAATAAATATGAAGACAATGGAATTAAATTAATTGATAAAAATGGCGAAAAACTTGGAGATGAAGTTATTTCTAAAATTGAAGAGTATTTAGATAGCCCTGTAGATAATATTCCTTTTGCAAAAAAAAATGATATTGGTAGAACTTTTGATTTTTCGGCAGGGAGAAATAGGTATATTGGTTATTTGATTTCTATACCTGTTAATAGTTTTAAGGGATATAATGTCGCTCTTGATTTAGCAAATGGTTCTGCTTTTAATATTGGAAAATCAGTTTTTGATGCTTTAGGAGCAAATACTTTTTGTATAAACAATAAACCAAATGGAAATAATATAAATTATGATGCAGGTTCTACACATATAGAAGGCTTACAAAAATTTGTATTGGAAAATAAATGTGATATAGGATTTGCATACGATGGAGATGCAGATAGATGTATTGCAGTTGATGAAGAAGGAAATGTTGTAGATGGAGATAAAATATTATATATATGTGGAAAGAAATTAAAGGAAGATGGGAGATTAAAAGACAATACAATAGTTACAACTGTTATGTCAAACATAGGCCTCTATAAAGCATTAGATGAATGTGGGATAAAATATTTAAAATCAGATGTTGGTGATAAAAATGTTCACGACATGATAAAAAAATATGATTATGATTTAGGAGGTGAAAAATCAGGACATATTATCTTTAAGAAACATGCAACTACTGGAGATGGAATTCTTACCTCCTTAAAAATTATGGATGCTTTGATAGACCAAAAAACAACACTAAAAGCTTTAGGAAAAGAAGTTGTTTTATTTCCTCAAGTATTAAAAAATATTCATGTAAATAATAAAAACAAGTGTATTGAAGATAAAAAAGTATTAGAGTGTATAGAAGAGGCTGAAAAAGAACTTGGTAGTGATGGAAGAATATTAGTTAGAAAATCTGGGACAGAAAGTGTGATAAGAGTTATGGTAGAAGCGACAAACATAGACTTGTGTGAAAATTATGCTAATAAAATTTGTAATCAAATAATTAAAGAAGGATATACAAATGAAAACTAAAAAAAGAGTCAATTTATTTAATTTTAGAGCATTGTTTAAATATATTTTTTTTACTGCAATTATTGTTTTTGTGTGTTGCTTTTTTATGTCAAAAAAAGAAAATCTATTCATTGATGAGATGTTTACATATGGATTATCAAACAATCAATTTATGTTAGTTGAAAATGATTATCAGATTTATAGTGGAGAAGAAGTATTATTAGACTATGTTTCAGTAAAAGAAGGGCAACAATTCAATTTTTCGAATGTCATATTTAATCAAGAACATGATACGCACCCACCGATTTATTATTTGATTGTAAATTTTATTTCTTCTTTAAATGTTGAAAAATTTAGTTTGTGGTATGGATTAATCATTAATATTTTTTTTATCGTAATAATATATTGGGGGATGTATTATTTGATTTTTAATATCTTAGAAGATGAGACTTTTGCATTATTGGTGCCAATTGTTTCTATGTTCTTTTATGGATTTGTAAATCAAATTGTTTTTACGAGAATGTATGTAATGCTAAGTGCTATATCATTGTTGTTTATAATACATATATATAATTACATAAAAATGAATTATGTCAAAAAAAATAATTTAATATTTTATGTGATATTGTTTTTTATAATAATTTTTGGGATATTAACACAGTATCAAATAATTTAATATTTTATGTGATATTGTTTTTTATAATAATTTTTGGGATATTA
>CAMJKC010000027.1 GCA_946406305.1 uncultured Lachnospiraceae bacterium | reverse complement strand
TCAAATTGGTCTGCATATGTATATTAAAAAAAATAATAAAATGATATAAAAAATATTAAATATAAAAAACTGTATTATAAAATACAGTTTTTTTTAATTTCAATTTTATTGGCTCTATTCTTTTTTCTACTTTTTTAATTTTTTTGTATATTTTTTATAAAAAACTTAACTTATTAAACTCTATTTTTTATGCAATATTACCTTTTGATTTTTTATTAACTATATTTAGATTTTTTGAATCTTTACCATCTTTTGATAATTCTTTTTTATATAAGATTTTAGGTTCAATATTTTTTTCTACTGCTTCTTCATCTACTATAACCTTATATACATCTTTTTCACTTGGAACTTTATACATAACATCTCTCATTATATTTTCAATGATAGTTCTAAGAGCTCTTGCTCCAAGTTTTTTCTCTAAAGCTTTTCTTGCAATAGCTGATATTGCTTCATCTGTAAATTCAAGGTCTATATCATCAAGCTCCATAAGCCTCTTATACTGTTTAATAATAGCATTTTTTGGCTCTATCAATATCCTTTCAAGGTCCTGTTCACTGAGTGAATTTAAAGTAGCTATTACAGGAAGCCTTCCTACCATCTCTGGAATTATACCATATGATATCAAATCTCTTGACTCACATTGTTTTATATATTCATCAATCTTTAAATCTTTTTTATCTAATACTTCAGCATTAAAACCTATAGAAGAATTATTTACTCTATTTGCGATTATTTTCTCAAGCCCATCAAAAGCACCACCACATATAAACAAAATATTTTTTGTATTTACTTGTATATATTCTTGTTGCGGATGCTTTCTACCACCATAAGGAGGCACATTTGCAACTGTCCCCTCTATGATTTTTAATAGTGCTTGTTGAACACCTTCTCCAGAAACATCTCTTGTAATACTTACATTTTCTGATTTCTTGGTAATCTTATCTATCTCATCTATATATATAATGCCCATTTCAGCTTTTTTTACATTTCCATCTGCTGCAATTAAAAGTTTTAGTATTATATTTTCTACATCCTCTCCTACATACCCAGCTTCGGTAAGTGTTGTCGCATCTGCTATAGCAAAAGGAACACCTAAAAAATTTGCTAAACTTTCTGCCAAATATGTCTTTCCCGAACCAGTAGGTCCTATAAACAATAAATTTGACTTCTGAAGTTCTACACCATCATAACTCTTATTGGTTATTCTCTTTATGTGATTATATACTGCTACAGATATACTTTTTTTTGCTTCTTCTTGTCCAATTATGTAGTTATCTAAATATTCTTTTATATCCTTTGGCTTTACATTAATATTCATAAAAGATTCAACATCTTCTCTAACATTATACTCTTGTTTCAATATCAAATCACAATTTGTTATACAAGTATCACATATATATGTTTTTTTATCTATTCCCTCAAAAAGTTTATTTACTCTAAATGCAGGTTTTCCACAAAAAGAGCAATGTGGCACATCCTTCGTTATGTCATTTTTATTATTATCATCTTTTTTCATATCTCACCTTAACTATTTTAATGTTTATCTATCACTTTATCTATAAGACCGTATGAAAGAGCCTCATTTGCATCCATCCAATTATCCCTTTCTGTATCAAGTGCAACTTGTTCATATGGCTTTCCAGTATTTTCAGATAATATTTGATTTAATTTCTTTTTTGTTTTTAATATTTGTTCTGCCATAATTTGTATTTCTGTAGCTTGACCCTGTGCACCACCACTTGGCTGATGTATCATAATTTCTGCATTTGGAAGAGCAAACCTTTTACCTTTTGTCCCTCCAGCAAGTAAAAATGCTCCCATAGATGCAGCCATACCTATACATATAGTTGATATGTCACATTTAACATATTTCATAGTATCATAAATAGCCATACCTGCAGTAACTGAACCTCCAGGAGAATTTATATAGAACATTACATCTTTTTTTGGATCTTCAGATTCCAAATACAATAGCTGAGCCACTACTAAACTCGCCATATCATCAGTTACTTGGTCTGCCAAAAAAACTATTCTCTCTTCAAGTAATCTTGAGAATATATCATAACTTCTTTCACCCTTACTTGTTTGTTTTATAACAAATGGATTTGGTAATAAATTGTTTATATTATACATATTAACCCTCCTTTAATTTTGCATTATCATATAAAAAGTCAACAACTGTTGGATAGAGTAAATCTTTTACTATGTTTTCTCTCTCTTCTTCTGTTATATATCTTTCTTTAAATTTATCAACAGGAAGTCCATAAGATTTTGCCATATTTTCTATATATTCCTCTACCTTATCATCTGGCGCCTTTATATTTTCAAGCTTTCCAATTTCATCAAGTATCAAACTTGTCTTCAAATTTGTTGTCGCTGCTTCTCTTTGTCCATCTCTTAAGCTTTCCATAGTTTGACCTGTCATTTTTAAATAATCATCCATTGACACTTTTTGATAATAGAGATTTCTTGTTATGTTATCTACTATGTCATCTATACTCGCTTCTATTGCTTCTTTTGCCAAATCAATTTCAGTGTTTTTAACTATTTCATCTATTATCTTTTGTTTGTCGGCAGCTTTTGCTTTTTTCTCGCCTTCTTCTATCAATTTATTTTTTAAGTCTTTCTTATAATCTTCAAGTTTTTCAAATTCAGATATTTCTGACACAAATTCATCATCTATCTCTGGCAAAACTTTTTCTTTCACTTCATTTATCTTTACTTTAAATAATGCTTCCTTTCCTTGTAAACTTTTTTCCATATAGTCATCTGGAAACTTTACTTTTACATCTACATTCTCTCCTACCTTATGCCCTATAAGTTGGTCTTCAAAATTATCGATAAAACTATGTGTTCCAATAGTAAGTGGATAGTTTTCTCCCTTTCCACCTTTGAACGGAACATTGTCTATAAAACCTTCAAAATCAATGTTTGCAATGTCGCCATTTTTTATCTCTCTATCAACAGTGACGAGGCTTGCATTTTTTTCTTGCTCCACAAGTAGTTTTGCCTTTACATCATCATCAGTTATTGCTACTTTTGTCTTTTTTATTTCTACATTTTTATATTTTGCAACAGTAAAATCTGGAACTATGGCAAATGTAGCTGTATATACGAAATCATCATCTATTCCTATTTTTTCAACATCTACTTCTGGCTTTGACAAAATTCTTTTTTCTACACTTTTAATCGCTTCAGGATATGTTGCATTTATACAGTCATTTGCAGCATCTTCAAAAAATACTCCCCTTCCATATGCCTTGTATATCATATCAAGAGTTGCGTGCCCTTTTCTAAATCCTGGTAAACTTATATTCTTTTTTCTTTTATTATAAACCTTTTGCTCCGATTTTGAAAAAGTATCCTTATCTACCTCAACTGTAAGTTTCCCCTTATTATTACCTATCTTCTCAAATTTTGTATTCACTTCATTTCCTCCAATTTTTTATATAAATATTTTATCATATTGCTTTTTCTTTATCAATGCTAACCTCTTTTGCATCTTTTGGTATTTGCCAAGCCTTAAATTCACAATCTTTATCCTCACAGGCATAAAATATTCTGCCTTTTTTTGTCCTAAGCTTTATAATTTCGTTCTTACCACAAGTAGGGCATATAAATCCTGTCCTTTCTATATATGGTTTTGTAAACCTACATTCAGGGAAATTAGGGCAGGCCAAAAATTTACCAAAAGGTCCATATTTAACTACTAGATTTGCTCCGCAATTGTCACATTTTTCTTCACTTACCTCTTCTTTTATTTTAACTTTTTCAAGTTTGTCATATGCTTTATTTACTTCTTCTTCAAACTCTGGATAAAATTCTCTTAAAACTTCTTTCCAACCCATTTGTCCATTTGCAACTTCATCAAGTTCTTTTTCCATATTTGCAGTAAATTTTTCATCTACAATATTAGGAAAAGCTTTATTCATAATATCATTTACAGCAATTCCAAGCTCTGTCACAAATAAGTTTTTTTTCTCTTTTGTCACATATCTCCTATGTAATAAAGTATTAACTGTTGGAGCATATGTAGATGGACGACCTATACCATTTTCTTCAAGCACTTTTACAAGTGAACTCTCTGTAAAATGTGCTGGTGGTTGTGTAAAATGTTGCTCTTTGTTAAATTTTTTAAATTCTATTTTATCTCCTATGTTAAAATCTGGTAATACATTTTGACTTGCTGTTTTGTCATCAGCATCAGTGTAAACAGACATAAATCCATCAAATGAAATTTTTGAGGCATTCGCAGTAAATATATATCCATTTGCTTCTATTGTCACTTTTGCAGTGTCATAAACAGCATTACTCATTCTACTTGCTATAAACCTCTTCCATATCAGATTATATAATCTATATTCATCCCTTGATAGAGATTCTTTTATATCGCTTGGGAGAATATTTATATAAGTAGGTCGTATTGCTTCATGGGCATCTTGTATTTTATTGTTATTTTTGTCAACTTTCAAATTTTCATTTTCTAACACATAGTTGCTTCCATAATTATCTCTTATGTAATCTTTTGCAATAGCTTTTGCCTCATCTGATATTCTTGTAGAGTCTGTTCTAAGATATGTTATTAGACTTGTCGTTCCACGACCCTTTAATTCTATTCCTTCATAAAGACTTTGTGCTATCCTCATAGTTTTGGCTATTGGGAAATTTAAACTCTTCCCGGCTTCCTGCTGTAATGTTGATGTAGTAAAAGGTAATGGTGCTTTCTTTTCTCTTTTAGATTTTTTTATATCCTTTACAAAAAAATCATCTTTTTTTATTTTGTTTATAATCTCATCAACTTGTTTTTCATTCTCAAGTGATATTTTATTATTCACATCTCCATAAAACTGTGCCGTTATATCTTTATTGTCATACTTTAATAAAACTTCAAGTGTCCAGTATTCAATAGGAATAAACTCATTTATTTCTTTTTCTCTGTCACATATAAGTTTAAGAGCTACACTTTGGACTCTACCAGCAGATAGTTTGCCTTTTATTTTTTCCCAAAGCAAAGGACTTATTTTATAACCAACTATTCTATCAATCGCCCTTCTTGCCTGCTGTGAGTTTACAAGATTTATATCTATATCCCTTGGATTTTTTATAGCATTCAAAACTGCATTTTTACTTATTTCATTAAATGTAATTCTTGAATAATTTTTACTTGAGTCTTTTAATTTCAATGCATTTTTTATATGCCAACTTATAGTCTCACCCTCTCTATCAGGGTCAGTTGCGAGATAAATATTATCCGATACTTTTGCTTTGCTTTTTAATTTTGCTAACACATCACCTTTGCCTCTAACCGTTATATATTTAATATCAAAATCTTTTTCTACATCAATACCAAGCGTGCTCTTTGGCAAATCTATAACATGTCCATATGTAGCCAAAACATCAAAATCTTTTCCCAAAAATTTTGATATGGTTTTTACTTTTGCTGGCGACTCCACAATTAACAAATTCTTTGACATTTATATCAACTCCTATATTGAAATTTTTTATTAAATATTATCAAAATAATTATTTATAACTTCAAATAATTGCATTTTATTATTTACATTATTAACCCTTGTCCTAAATTTTGAAGAGTTTTTGATGCCACTTGTAAACCAACATATATGATGTTTTAATTCACTTATAGCACTCTTTTCTCCTCTATATTCAATCTCTCTTTTTACCAACTCAAGCATAACATTTTTTATGTCATCAACACTTGGTCTTTTGGGTTTCATTCCACTATTTAAAAAACTTATACATTCTGAAACTAACCACGGGTTACCTTTTACACCTCTACCTAAAGCTATAGCCTTTGCACCTGTTAGGTCAAGCATGTTTTTTGCATCTTCTGCACTAAATATATTTCCATTTGCTATAACTGGTATTTTTACACTATCAACTACTTTTTTTATTATATCTATATGAACTTTTCCACTATACATTTCAACTCTCGTCCTTCCATGTATAGTTATTGCCGAAGCTCCTGCATCTTCTAAAACTTTCGCAAACTCTACAGCATTTATATTATTGCTATCATACCCTATTCTAATTTTACAAGTGACAGGTTTTTTATTTTCAAGCACTTTCACTACTTTTTTTACTATCTCATATGCCTTTTTAGGTTCCTTCATAAGGGCAGAGCCTTCGCCATTTCTCACTACCTTCAAAACAGGACAACCCATATTTATATCTAGTATATCATATTTGTCAATAGTTAAATAAGCCGCCCTTGCCATAATGTCACTGTCTGAACCAAAAATTTGAAGAGCTACTGGCTTTTCTTCATCACTTGTCATAGCTATTATATCTGTCTTCTTATTTTCAAAACATATTGCTTTTGCACTTATAAGTTCTGTTGTCAAAAGCCCTGCACCATATTCTTTTAAAATCAAACGATATGGCAGGTCAGTTATACCTGCCATAGGTGCCACACATACTTGATTGTCAATTTTTAGCTGCCCAATAAAAAACATTAAAAATTTTACTCATGGTCATGTTCACAACCACAGCCACAACCTTCACAATCGTCGCAATCATCACAATCATCACAATCGTGTGAATTGCATCCACAACCACAACAGTCGCAACCATCATCTAATAATGGATTAATTGATTTCTTTTTCTCTTCCATATTTTGTTCTCCTTTATTTATACTATTTTTTTCTAAAACTTCATCAACTCTATGTAATTTCATTTTACAGTAAAGTGCAATGTTTTCAAACAATTCCCTATTATCTTTTTCAAATTTTTTAATACTTAAGTTTGCACCTATGTCATCATATAAATAATCATCACTGCTGCAATAACTTTTAAAGTATATCCTCGTTTCCTTATCATCATATATTGCTTCAACTATCCCACCATTTTTTTCAGTTAAATTAACAAGCATTATTTTTATACCATCTTTTAATTCTTGTGGCAAGTTATCTATAATCTTATCCATATAAAACTTTGATATGTAAGAATTTGAAACTGCTATTATTATCTCGTCATCAACCTCTATTCCGTTTTTGTCATCAATTTTTTTTATAATTTCATCTATATCCATTATTTACTTTCTACCCCTTCAACTGTATCCAAAAATTCGGTCAAAATCCCTTTTGTCATATTTAACCCTTCATCTATATCTATATCTTTTACTACACCATTTTTTACAACAATAATTCTATTTTGTTTTCCATCTAATAAATTTTTTACTGCTGATACTCCCATTATAGAAGCAAGCACTCTATCTCTACAAGTTGGAGAACCTCCTCTTTGAAGATATCCAAGAACTGTGGCTCTCGTCTCTATGCCTGTCCCTTGTTCTATTTTTTTTGCAAGCTCGTAACTATTTCCTACACCTTCAGCATTTACTATTATATAGTGCTTTTTGCCTTTCTTCATAGCTATTTTTACTCTTGTAATGATACTATCAATTGAAGCGAGCTCTTTTTTCTCTGGAATCAATATTTCTTCAGCACCTGTAGATATACCTGTATATAAAGCTATATAACCTGCATTTCTTCCCATAACCTCTACTATAGAACACCTTGCATGAGAAGTGCTTGTATCTCTTATCCTATCTATACCCTCCATAGCAGTGTTTATGGCAGTATCAAAACCTATAGTATATTCTGTGCAAGGTATGTCAAGGTCTATTGTCGCTGGTATCCCTATTACATTTATGCCTTTTTCTTTTAGTTTTTTTGCTCCTCTAAAAGAACCATCCCCACCTATTACTATGACTGCATCAAGCCCCATTTTTTTACTATTATTTACTGCTATATTTAACCCTTCTTCAGTCATAAATTCTTTTGACCTCGCAGTGTATAATATAGTTCCACCTACATTAACAATATTAGATACAGAATTTTTATCCATATCTCTATATTCATTTTCTAAGAGTCCATTAAAACCTCTATTGATGCCTTTAACATCTATTCCATTGTTGATAGCTGTCCTAACTACTGCTCTTATACAAGCATTCATCCCTGGTGCATCTCCACCACTTGACAACACACCTATACATTTAATTCTATTTATCATTTATTTTCTCCTACATTATGACAAATTATTTATTTGATGTCAAAGTTCCAAATATACCTCTAATTATAGCTGCACCTGAATTTCCTGCTATTCTTCTTAAAGTTCTATTGTTACCAAATAAACTTTCACTCAAAATATTTCCTGCTTCTCTTCCTACTGAACTTAAAATACTTCTACTTGCATTTTTTACATGTTTTGATAAAACTGACCCTTTAGACCTACCCATCTTCTCATCTACCATACTTTTTTCTTTTTCTTTTTTTAATCTATCTTCCACCTTTTTATTTAAAACTGCCTCACTGCTTATTCCAAGACTTTCTTCTTTTTGAGCTTTTTTTATATCATCTGTCAACATCTCATATGCTGACTCCCTATCTATTTCTCCATTATACTTTAAATATAGTCCACTCGCTTTTATTACATTTGCTCTTTTGTCATCATCTATAGTTCCCATTTTGCTTTCTGGAGGTAACACTTTTACACTTTCAACAATATTTGGAACTCCCTTTTCGTCTAAAAATGAAACTATTGCTTCTCCTGTTCCTAATTCTTTCACAACATCCATTAAATCTAAATTTTCATTTTCTCTAAAACTACTAACTATGGCTCTTAAATTAGTTTTATCTTTTGCTGTATATGCACGATGGACATGTTGAACTTTATTTCCAAGTTGTTGTAATACACTATCTGGTATATCAGTTGGGTCTTGTGTTATGAAAAATAACCCTATCCCTTTACTTCTTATAAGTTTAGTTATTTGGTCTATCTTTTTTAATAAATGCTTTGGAGCATCTTTAAACAAGAGGTGGGCTTCATCAAAGAAGAACACTATTCTTGGTTTTTCAAGGTCTCCAACTTCTGGCATTTTTTCATATAAATTAGATAAGAACCACAACATAAATGCCGAATAAATTCTATAGTTTAATATTAAACTTTCACTGTGTAATATATTTATGTATCCTTTTCCAGTTAAATCAGTACGAATAAAATCAGCAATATCTATTGCAGGTTCTCCAAATAATTTATCTGCCTCCTCACTTTCAAGTGACACTATGGCTCTAAGTATTGCTTGCACACTTGTTTTTTGTATTATGCCATATCTATCTGCTAAATCTTTTGAATGTTCTGCGATAAAATTCAAAAGTGCTTTAAGGTCTTTTATATCTATTAGAAGTAAACCACTTTCATCAGCAATTTTAAATACTATATTTAAGACATCAGTTTGGACATCATTAAGACCCAATGTATAAGAAAGAAGTACTGGACCAAATTCAGTTATAGTAGTTCTAACTGGCAAACCCTTTTTTCTTTCTATATCAAAAAACTCTGTCGGAAATTTTTGATATTTAAAAGTATCACCAATTGAAAATCTTTCTATTCTATTCTTCATATCTTCAGTCTCTATTCCCTCTACACACATTCCAGCGAGGTCACCTTTTACATCAGATAAAAAAACAGGAACTCCACATTCAGAAAAACTTTCTGCCATAACTTTAAGTGTAATCGTCTTTCCACTTCCTGTTGAGCCAGCAATAATTCCATGTCTATTTGCCATCTTAGGTACTATATAATATTCTTTATCTCCAGCTTTTGCGATTACAATTTTTCCATCTTTATACATAAAAAACTCCTATAAAAATACTCGCTTGATTCAGCGAGTTGTTTTTTTTAATCTTTTTTTGTATCGTCTTTAAATTTAGGTTTCTCACTTTTTACTATTGCTTGCTTTTGCATTGGAATACGACAATTTTTATTATTCCCAAATTCCACTATCACAATGTCTTGAGTAATATCTATCACTTCCCCATAGAAACCTGCTGTTGTTAAAACTCCATCACCTATTGCCAAATTATTTAATAATTCATCTTGTTTCTTTTTCTCTTTTTGTTGTGGACGAAGAATAAATAGATATATAATTCCAAAAAATGCTACAAAATAAACTATCATTTGCATTGCCGGATTATTCATCGTTTCTGTTAACATAAGACCCATAAACACACCTCCATTTTTATATATATTAACACATTTAAAAGAATATGTCTATAAGTCTTTATTTTATATTTCTAACTCTCGCATTTCTTAAATATACCTTTCTACCTTTGGCATCACCCTCTACTACAAGCCTTAATTCTATAGTTTTTTTGCCATCATCCACCCATTCAGAAATAGTTTGCGGTGAATTATCATTAAATTTATCATATCCTTCTATAAGGTCATCATTTATATAAAACTCTATATAACAAAATGTGTCAGATGTAGATTTACCATGAGTTTGATGTGCTACTTCTACAGAAAAATAATTATATTTTGTCAAATCAAACTTGACATAAGCCCCATTGCCAGATAAGCACATGACATCTGACCATTCTTCTCCACCCCATATTTTAGCCTTTTCCAAATTTTTAGTAAAGTTTTTTGATGCTGTTATCAGTTGTCTCATATCACGGCCTGCAACAATATTCTCGCCCTCGCCTAAATACCTATATTCTTCTTCCACTGTAAATTTATCTATAACTAAACCTTGTGAATTTCCACCTTCCGGCCTTTCAAGTTTTACCTTCTTCCCTAAAATATACCCTGCTTCACTTGGTGAAAAGATTGCAAGTGGCGAACCCTTCGCTTTCTTTTTTGCTTTCTTCTCTTGGTCCTCAATAGTCATATATATGTCTTTTCCTGTTGAATTTATCCTCGTAACACTATCGGTAGAAGTTTTAGGTTCTATATCTATATGCCTTTTTACATTACCGCTTAAAGGTTTATATGTTTTTGTATAAATTTTTTGAACAATGCCATCAACTACCCACCTACCATACATATCAGTCATCTTTCCGTATGAAGTAGTTGCATTTGCAAGCGGATGCCCATCTTTATCAAATCTATAGCACTCTGCAACTGTATCATTGTCTTCATCTATCCATCTCCAGCAATTTACTGCAAATTGATTTTGATCATCTACATAATACCTACCATTGTCTGTATCAACAAACCCTGCTGCATACAAACGAAAAGGAGACACAACAAGTGCCACTATCAATATACTTATTATTCTGTTTTTAAAAATTCTATTTTTCATAATATCTTTTTTAATAACTCAAATGCTTCGTTTATTACTTTATCCATATCGTAATATTTGTAACTTCCAAGCCTACCACCAAATATCACATTGCCATCAGTTTTTAATTTTTTATATTCTTCATATAATTTTTTATTTTTCTCATCATTTATAGGATAATATGGCTCATCTCCTATTTCAAAATTTACTGGATATTCTTTTGTAATAATGGTAGTATCTGTCCCTCTATCATTAAAATGCTTATGCTCAATAATTCTTGTAAAAGGAATATCTCTCTCAGTAAAATTCATAACTGCCACACCTTGATAATCTTTTTTATCTATTTTTGTAGTTTCAAATTTTAAACTCCTATATTCAAGCCTACCTAATTTATAATCATAGTATTCGTCTATAGGACCTGTATAAATTATATATTTCCCTTTATATTTTTCTCTATCGTCTAAATAGTTTGTGTTTAGTAAAACTTCAGTTCCTGAAAACATATTTTCTATCATTTTTGTATAACCCAAACTTGGTATGCCTTGATATTTATCATTGAAGTAATTATTGTCATATATGAGTCTAACAGGTAACCTTTTGATGATAAAAGAAGGTAAGTCTTTACAATCTTTGCCCCACTGCTTTTCAGTATATCCCTTTATTAGTTTTTCATATATGTCTCTTCCTACAAGTGAAATGGCTTGCTCTTCTAAATTTTTAGGTTCACCTTTTATCTCTTTCTTTTGCTCTTCAATAATCTTTAATGCTTCTTCTGGCTTTATGCAACCCCACATCTTATAAAAGGTGTGCATATTAAAAGGAAGATTATACAATTCATTTTTATAGTTCGCTATAGGAGTGTTTATAAAATTGTTAAACTCTGTTATGCCATTTACAAAATCCCATATTTTTTTATCGCTCGTATGAAATATATGTGCTCCATAAATATGAACATCTATCCCATCTATATTTTCAGTATATATATTTCCAGCTATATGACTTCTTTTTTCAATAACAAGGATTTTAGCATCCTTATTTTTATCTTTTATACATTTTGCTATCGTTGCATTAAAAAGACCTGCTCCTACTAATACATAATCATACATATATGCTCCTAACACAACAATTTTCAAGTAATTATACTTTATTATATAATTACTTTGTGAACTTTTGTTGTTTTTTTTTTTACAAAATTGAGTATCGCTGTAAGCCGGATTCTGTTATTTCAATTAGTCATCTATCTAGGACTTATGTCACCATAAATCTCAAGCGAACACCTTGGTCAATGCGAGCCACAATATGCGACCAAATTTATCTTGCTTCGGATGGAGTTTACAATGCGAGATAGATTACTCTAACTCTCCGGTAGTCTCTTACACCACCTTTTCACCCTTACTGTGTAGAACACAGCGGTATATTTTCTGTTGCACTAGTCTTTAGGTCACCCTAACCAGATGTTATCTGGCATCCTGCTCTATGAAGTCCGGACTTTCCTCTCTGAATTCAGAGCGACTAATCACAATACTCAAATATAAATTTTATCACAATAAAAAAAAATTTTCCATATAAAAATAAAACTACAATACTATTTTCTTCAATTAGCATTATCTATAACATCAAAAATAGAATAAGAGTATAATAGATTTTTATTATATAAAAAACATTATCAATGTTTTCATGCAACAAACATTCTTATCCATATTTTTATATATAAAAATTTACAATGTTTTATTATTTTTTACTTTGATATTTCACATGAATTTAGATGAATTTTTTATTAAATTATAAATTGCAATACTTCTTTATTAGATATTTCTTCTATTGTTTTGTTATTTTTTATAAGATAAGCTGACAATGCACCTATATTTAAATTAGATTTCGGTGGCAATTCATATGGACTAATTTTTTTTTCATAAAAGTCTGTTCTTTTTATTCCTTTAAAACATTCTGGCATCTTAATTCCATTCATAATCATATACCTCCTTAATTTTTTTTGCTTCATCCTCCATTATTGCAAATTGGTATTTATGCAATAGTCCTAAGTATGTAGCATTTAATTTTTCAATATAATGGCTAAGCACTTTCTCATTTGAGGCAAAACCATAAACAACTCCATTATGATTATACGAATAAGATTTATCTATAGCAATTGCAAATAAGTGTCCACCAACTCCTATATATTTAGGGTTACTTGTTATTAACTTATTATTATGTGGAGCAACTACTGCCCAATGAATATAAACAGCATTTGCATTTATATCATCTTTTATACCAACTAATCCTTGAATTGAATTATCTTCCTTTAATCCCAAGGCATAAATTTCAACTTCTTTTGGCATTTCTTTCCAATTAACATACCAACCACTCTTATTATTATATTTCTCTAAAAAATTTTTAGTTTCAACTCTAAAAACAACCGTCTCTTTTATTTCACCAGTTTTACTGTCCTTAAGACATGATGTTAAATCATCAATTAAAATATCTATTGTTCCATATTCTATATTCATTACATTTTTATTATACCATAAATTAAAGGAATTTGCATATTTTATCTTAAAACATTATATGAATTATTTATAGCGATTCTTTATATATTTTCTATGTTCTCCTTTTATCTTTTCATCAACATTTGTAAACCTTATTAATTTTCCATTTGAATCAATTTATAATATTTAAAGTATTAAATATAGAATAAGTATGTATTTCATTTAAGTCATAATCCATAATTCCAAAATCAAATCCATTAGCAAATGTAAAAAAACTTTCTCTAAACTCTCCAATATAATTAAAATCCTTCAAAACTAATCCCTTTCCAATTTTATACATTG
>CAMJKC010000026.1 GCA_946406305.1 uncultured Lachnospiraceae bacterium | reverse complement strand
AACATAAAATATAAAGAAAGAAAAATATAATAATATGGCTTTAGAAACAAATAATAAAAAAATTAATAAAGTGCCACTAACTTATGTTAGTCTTTTTAGTAGCGCAGGTGTAGGGTGTTATGGATTTAAACAAGCAGGGTTTGAGTGTATAGCAACAAATGAAATAATTGAAAGAAGACTTAACATTCAAAAATATAATAAAAAATGCAAATATAATTCTGGTTATATTAGTGGAGATATAACTTTACAAAAAACTAAACAAAAAGTTTTTAATGAATTAAAAATGTGGAAAGAAAAGGAGAACATTAATAAATTAGATGTTTTAATTGCGACTCCGCCATGTCAGGGGATGTCAACTGCTAATTATAAAAAAGGTAATGAGATAAATAGAAATTCACTTGTCGTGGAGGCTATACATATTATAAAAGAGCTAGAGCCAAGAGTATTTGTTTTTGAAAATGTAAGAGCTTTTTTAACAACAATGTGTATTGATAAAGATGAAGAGCAATTAAGCATAGAAAGTTGTATTAATAAAAATTTATCCAATAAATATAACATTTTTGGAAAAGTAATAAATTTTATGGAATATGGTGTGCCATCGAGTAGACCACGAACAATAGTGATAGGTACATTAAAAAGTGAGATTAATATGTCTCCATTAAATATATTTCCTTTAAAAAGTAGTATAGTTACTGTTAGAGATGCTATAGGCGACTTAAAAAGTCTTAAATATGGTAAATTTGATAAAAATGATTATTATCATTCATTTAGAATCTATCCTCAGTATATGCAAGAATGGATACACGATTTAAAGGAAGGGGAAACAGCATTTGATAATAAAAAGAATAAAATTCCGTATAAATTAGTAAATGGTAAAAAACAAATATTGAAATCTGGATTTATGGGAAATAAATTTTGCAGAATGTATTGGGATAAACCAGCACCATGCATTACAACACGAAACGATCAACTTGCAAGTCAATCAACAATCCATCCAAAGGATGACAGAGTTTTATCAATACGAGAATTAATGAGAGTGATGACTATACCAGATGAATTTGTTTGGGTTAATGATAATAATAGAGATATAATAAACAATGCTGAAACACTAATTCGTCAGTCAATAGGTGAGGCAGTACCAACAAAAATAATGTATCTAATTGCTTGTAATATTAAAGAAATGATTGAATATGATAATTTTATTTTATCTTATAAGAGAAAAAGCATCCCTGATAAAGTTATAACAAAAAATACATATATTAAATCATTTATATATGAAAAAAAACTTAACAATACAAAAGAAACGGGTTCATTTTATACTCCACAATCTATAGTATATAATACAATTAAGGAGCTAAAGATAAGTGATAAAGAAATACATATTTTAGAACCATCAGTGGGAGTAGGAGCTTTTATTCCGCAAATTTTAAGGTTAGTTGATGATTGTGAAAAAGTTGAGTTTGATTTAATAGATATATCAATAGAAGCATTGAGTAAGCTGAAAGAAATAATTAAGTCATTAAAATTGAGTTCAAAATTTAAATTTAATTATATCAATGATGATTTTATAAAATGTGATTTTAATAATAAAAAGTATAATTTTATAATAAGTAATCCACCCTATTTTAAGTTGGATGCCAAAGCTAAAAAAGATTATAAAGAATATATAAAAGTCAAGACTGATAATATTTTCTGTTTGTTTTTAGATAAGTTTAGATATTTATCTGATGAAATCCTTTGTGTTATACCGAAGGTGTTTATTATGATACCAGATTGTAACGATGTTCGTCATGCTTATGAAAGGGAATATAGAGTTGTGTCATTGTATGATTATGGTGTTAAATATTTTGATGAGGTTTTTATTGAAATCATATCAGTACATTTTAACAAAAATTTTGATAAAAAAAAACTGACACATATTGAAAATATAAATGAGAGAATTTTAAAAGATGTTGAATATGATTATATATATAACAAAAAATTATGGATTTTGTATAGAGATGAGTGGTTCGATAAATATATAAAGAACTTAAAATTAGATGTTTTTGATTTTTATAGAGATAGACAAGTAACAAACAAGTATTTAAAAAATGATGGGAAGATATGGGTAATTAGATCAAAAAATTTACTTGATGATGGCACAATAGTTCATAAAGAAGGCTATGATAAATATATTGATTCTTTAGATGGTTTTCAGATTAGTAAGTATTTCAATAAAAACAATATAATATTTACTAATTTTACATATAATACAAGAGCAACAATACTACCTAAAGGTATGATTGTAAATGGTTCATTTTGTATTTTTGAGACTAAAAACAATATAGATAATATAGACTTATCAATTTATTCTACTGATGAATTTAGAAAATATTATGCAATAGTAAAGAATCTATCAAAATTTACAATAAATGTTGATAGCAATTCAATATATTATATAGGAGTAAAAAAAGATGATTAATTATTTGTTAAAAAAGTTCTCAAAATTAGATTTTTCAAATGGAAATATTGTGGCAGACAAATCTTCTAAGTTTGATACTTTATTTTTTGTATGTAAATTTTTGAGTAATTATATTTCTATAGATGGTTTATATTTGGATTTAAGTGGTAATGCGAAAGATGAAATAACAAAGCAAATAGTAGAGGTGTTCAATAAGAATGAGGATTCTAATGGAAACAATAATTATTTATCTGAAATTTTAAATTATTTGCAAAAGATAGATGTAATTAATAAAGAAAATGTTGATAAATATAGAATAATAGATGATATGATATTACAATTTATAACCACATCAATAGAAAATGCATATATTTGTCAATATATTTCAATTTATGACGCATTTGTAAATAATGATTTATGGAATGATTATATTGAATATACTAAAATTAGTATTGATGATGAGAATAAACATATAGCATTAATAAATATAAGTAATAGAATATTAGAGAAGTCGCCAACTATTACTGATAATAGTTCACAGTGGGCCTATCAAACTACTATGTATTATTTAGAGATATTAGGATTAGCAAATGATGAATATGGAATTTCGCGAAATTTAACTATAAAAAAAGATAAACTCGTCTCAAAAGATTTATCTGCAAATGTAAAAGGGACAAGAAGTATAGGAGAAAAGAATAATTTTTATTTACACGAATTTAAGTTAAAGTATGTAAAGAAAATGCTTGAGCATAATCTTACAAGTAGTAGTTTTGCAAAGCCATCAAATTACAAGCGAAACCGTATAGTTTTTGGAGCTCCTGGTACTGGTAAGAGTTTTAAGCTTAATAATGAAAAAAAAGAGTTGATAGGAGATAACGAAGATCAATACGAAAGAGTAACATTCCATCCAGATTATACATATGCAAATTTTGTAGGAACATATAAACCTATTATGAATAAAAATAGTAGTAAAATAAGTGATAATATTAAAAGTGTGTTGAAAGTTGTAACAGATCCGAGTATGACTGCTCAAAGCAAGTTTAATAAGTTGTTTGATAAATTTGATGATGGAGTTACGAGATTACCAATACTATTAGGAATATATAATGATGAAGAATTTGAAGTAAAAAATTTAAATGGAACTACACAGGCTACAAATGTTAATAGAAATCACGGAAGAGCAATTAGACCATATGTCAAATTTGTGACTGATGAAGATGATAATAGTATTTCATATGAATATGTCCCAGGACCATTTATGAGATTATTTGTAAAGGCAAACAAGAATCCTAATACACCATATTTATTATTAATCGAAGAGATAAATAGAGCTAATGTTGCAGCAGTATTCGGTGATTTATTTCAATTGCTTGACAGAGATGATAATGAAGAAAGTATGTATCCTGTAGAAGCGAGTGAGGACATAAAGAAATTTTTGTTAAAAGAAGGTATAAAATTAGAAAGTAATAAAATTAAAATCCCAAGCAATTTGTTTATATGGGCCACTATGAATAGTGCAGATCAAGGTGTATTCCCTATGGATACTGCATTCAAGAGAAGATGGAATTTTGAGTATATTGGTATAGATAAAGAGGAAGAGAAGATTAAAAATAGAATAATTGAACTCGATGTAGTAAATGGCAAGCAATACATTAATTGGAATAGATTGAGAAAAGCAATTAATGATTGTATAGCAGCAAATAAAATTAATGAAGATAAACAACTTGGCCCATTTTTCATCTCGAAAAAAGTATTAGGAAATATGTATGATGAAAGTAATAAAGATGAAACAATTGTAAAAGGTAATGATTTTGAAGAGACATTTAAAGACAAAGTATTAATGTATTTATTTGAGGATGTTTTTAAATCAAGATCTTCTAAAATATTTGTAGACTTGTATAATGGAATTTTTAGATATTCAAATATATGCACAAAGCTCAATAAGGTGGGGCTTAAAATATTCAATATTGATAGCATAGATTCAGTATATACAACTGACGCGGCGAAAATAAATGAAATTCTAGATTAATATGTTAAAAACTATATTTGCAAAAGAATTGAAAAGATATACATATAGTGATTTAAAAATATTATTGGATTGTAAGGATTATAATCACTTAGATTTAATTATAAAAAAATTAAAAGAGTATAGCATATTAAAAACAATTAGAAAAGATAATGAGAACATAGAAGAGTTAAATTATGAAGATGAAGTAATAGAAGAAGTGTCAAGTAATTCAGATGAGATTTATTATGTGTTTAATTATGTAGGAATTGTTATTGTATTTGAAATATTAATTGCCTGTTATCCAAAGTATATAAATAATAATGAGCCATTGGAAGAAATGAAACAAATCATTAAAGTTATATCTAAATATGATTCAAAACATAAAATTATAAAAATGTATAATGAAAGTGATTATAGTGGATCTTATAATTATTTAGCGATGGCGCTTTATTTATTAAACGATTATTATGAGTATGGTATTTATAGAAATGATCAAGAAATAATAGAAACTAATGGAGAGGGAAATATAATATGGGATAGAACTATTAATGAAACATTTATGCTTATTAGTAATAACAAACCGTATTATATAGAGTTAAAAACAAAAAAAAATTATTATGATGATTTTGATTTCTTTACAGTTCTACATAAAATAATACTTACTAAAATATCTAAAGAATTCGATGATTCAAAGATATTTGAATTATTTGATTTGGCAGGAGTTGATTTAACTGATGGGACCTTAAGCGATGTAGGAGATATAGAGTATATATCATACAAAATATTAAAAGAAATCAATGTAGTGTTTAATACAAGAAAACTAAATTTACTTAAATTGTTTTATACTTATGTTAATAAAGATCAAAGCATAAATGATATAGAATGTATGTCATATTATGGAACTCAAAGTTTTAATTTGATATGGGAAGAAGTATGCACTGAAATATTTGATAATAAGTTAGAGACCAAATTGAAAGATATTGACACATCAATTGTTTGCGATGACAATAATCAAAAACTTATAGATATTATTGAAAAGCCGAAGTGGACATATACTAGTAAACTTGCTTCTAAGACACTTATACCAGATGCAATTACAATTTATAAAAATGGAGAATGCAAATATTTTATAATTTTAGATGCAAAATATTATTATCCACTACTTGAAAAAGGACAAGTTCCGAAGAGGCAACCTGGTATAGAATCAATAACAAAACAGTTCTTGTATCAACTCGCTTATAAAAAATTAGTTGAAGATAATAAATATGCAGTTAAAAATATATTTTTATTACCAGCAGAAGATAAAAATGTGCAAGATAAAAGTTATGTTAAAATGGACATGTTTACAGAAGAACCATTAAAATTAGAGCCAATTTTAGTAAAGTTCATTCCTGCTATTGAGGCATATGATTTATATTTACAAAATAGAAAATTTGAAATAAAAAAGTTATTAGCATAGATAATTACCAATATAAAAGGAGTTAATATTTTATGAAAAAGATTGTTTTGTTAATAAGTTTAATATGTGTTTTGTTTTTATCTTCTGGTTGCATGGTAACTAATAATCAAAATGGAAGATACCAAATTCATCAATCAACATTAAATGCAAGGGATCAATTTTTATTAGATACCCTTACAGGAAAAGTATACCAACTGGTTGACGATAATGGTACAAGTGTATGGTCAGAGATGGATGTCTACTCATTTACTGCAGAACATTATAATAAAAATTCAAATAGTGTAGGGACGAACAAAGAATAACAAAAAAGCATATTTACTAATTTATATATATAAATATAATGCTTTAAGAATTGTTAAATAGGAGTATTTCTTTTGAAGAGACTTTGCTTTGGATCATTATTAAAACTTTTATATTTGGCAAGAAATAATGGCACAAAGAATGTACCATTGTGTCAAAGTATTTTTAATGCATACGGATTTGATTATGATTCAATTGTAACTTTGGATGATGCTAAAGTCGGACATTTAAAATCTGGTCATGATAACCTTGATGGGAGGTTTATAAATGATGTTAAAGTTAGTAAAAATAATGATGTTGCAAATGGATTTATCACAAATATAATTCCAAACATAAAGGAAGATTATAAATCTAATATAGTTTTAGCAATAAAAGATATCATTAAAGAAGATACAACAATTGATGATACATGTTATATTGGCAGTGAAAAAGAATATACGAAATATAGTATTATTAATGGAGATAAATTTAATCTTGTAGAACTTCTTGTTTGTGCTTTTAAATTCGCGATTTGTGATAGGAATAATGTAGAGTGTGCTGATGGGATAAAAGATATTGATAAAGAATATTTAGATAGTTTTAGCCAATATCGTAATACAATTGATTTGATTGATACGAATGAAAATAGCAATAACACAAGCATATCCAATTCAATATTTGATGAAAATTTCAAAAATGTATTTATTAAAGTATCAAATGAAAAATTAGAAGATGGGAAGTCTTCAACTTTAGAAATATATAGACTAAATATTAAGAGTGGGAAATTTAGATTTAATGATTTGATTGAGTTTTTAAGTGATAATTTAAATAAGTATGTATTTTCAAGAACTCAAATTGATGAATATAAATCTAAATTAAAAGAAAGTAGAATGGGAATGGAAGCTCTTAAAACATTTAGTAAAAGTGTGGAGAATACGAAAGATGATGCTCTTGGTGAATTATTAATATATATTTTTTTAGAGCAAGTATTAAAAGCACCTAAATTAATGTCTACAATTGAGTTTAACAATGAAAATGTGAAGAGCGATGGAGTGCATTTATTAGCTCTAAATAGTAATAATAGAATAATAAATCAGGTTGTGTTCGGTGCTTCAAACATACTTGATGATTATAAAGTAGCAATAGATAGGGCATTTGATAAAATATTAGATATTGATAAAGCGACAAGTAATGGACTTAAAATAATAAATCCTGAAATTTTTAAACACAAATTTGATAAAGAGCAGTCAGATTATTTGAAAAATATTATTGTTCCATCTGATTATAATAGTGAATATGAAAATGCATATGGTTTATTCATTGGATACACATTATCATTAAAAGGTAAATCAATACCAAATATTGATGAAATAGAGGAGCAATTAAAGAAAGATATTGAAAAAATGACAAAATACATAAAAAGTAAAATTAAAACTAACAAATTGGAAGGAATAGATTTTTATACATATATCATACCATTTAATGAGGCTTCTAAAGATAAAGTTGCTGTTATTGACAGAATGATTAAAGATGAATAGGAAATGCAAGGACCACAAAAAAGAACAATTGGTGAAGAAATTTATAGTGAAATTTTAGACAATGTGTATTTACAAGAAATATACAATAGTTTAGGCTACAATTATTCAATTAAATTATTTAATATAAATAAACCTTTAAAACGAATAAATATTAATCATGCTTTAAGATTTGCAGATATATTATCTAAGGCTGCAAATGTAAAAAATGCACAATTACTTGTAACATTAGGGCAAAGTATGGCATTGATGATTAATGCATTATATTCAAATGAAAACTCTTCATATTGCTTAGGGGAAATATTATCTAATCTTAGTAATTTTAGAGGAATAAAATCTCAAAATTTAAAATCTTTTAAAAGTCTCGATATACTTGATAATTTCTTTTATGAGTTTGAAAAATCTAACTTGACTATTCCTGGACAAAACGATGAATATTTTTTCTACGAACAGAAAAAAGTTTTTGATGGTTTAAAAAATAAATATTTTAGTTATTCTGGTCCTACTTCAATGGGAAAGTCATTTTTAGTTAGGACATTCATCATTGATGAAATTAATAAGGACATTAAGAAGAATTATGCAGTTGTAGTGCCAACAAGAGCATTGATTAATGAAGTGAGACATTCGTTTATAGAAGCATTAAAAGAAAAATTACAGGAAAAGAACTATAGAATAGTTAGTGGTTCGGGCGATATAGTTTTGAAATATATGCATAGTTTTATTTTTGTAGTCACTCAAGAAAGGTTAATGAATATTTTAACATCTATACCCGATTTAAAAATTGATTTATTGTTTATTGATGAAGCACATAAAATTACAGAAAAATCCGAAAGAAGTGTATACTATTATAGAATCATTGATAAAGTTGTAAAAAATAATAATGACTGTAAAATAATATTTGCATCACCGAACATTCCAAATCCAGAGGTGTATTTAAAGACAATTACAAATATAAACAAAAAAGATATACATAAATTAGCTTGTCAATACTCACCAGTTAGTCAGTTTAAGTTTTTAATTGATTTATTGGAAAACAAAATTTGTTATTATGATGAGATAAATAAAAAATTAGTAGATATAAATGTAAATGCCAATGTTAGCAATTTATATGAAATAATCGACTTGGTAGGTAAAGATAAACAAAATGTAATATATTGTAGCTCAAAAGCAAAAGCAATAGATTATGCATTGGGCTATTCTGAAAAATTACATATCTTGCAAAGTGATGAATTAAAGAAATTATCAGAAGATATCAAAAAGTATGTTCATAGAGATTGTTATTTATGTGATTTGATTTTGAAAGGGATTGCATATCATGTAGGTTATCTACCAACACATATAAAGAAAAGAATTGAAGATTATTTTGAAAGGGGAATAATTAAAACGATTTTTTGCACAAGTACATTAGTTGAAGGTGTTAATCTACCTGCAGATAATTTAATAGTGTTGAAATATAGAAACGGCAGATCGAACTTAGATGAGGTGTCATTTAGAAATCTATTAGGTAGAGTTGGTCGTATTAAATATAATTTATATGGTAATGTTATATTGCTAAGACTTGATAATGGAACGAAAATAGATAAATACACAGAATTATTGAGTAGAGATGTTCCTGCACAAGAATTGTTAACTGATGTAAATAATAATAAAAAGTATTTTAAATTAATAGTTGATGATTTATTAAATGGAGACTTGCAATTAAACAGTCTTAAAGAAAAAGTTTCATCACATAGTGAATATAGTAATTTTAGAAAATTTGCAATGGCTTTAGTTAATGATATTGCAAAAGATAAGAATACTAAAATTAGAAAATCGTTTGATGAGTTTTTAACAACTGAAACTATAATAAAGATTAAGACTCTATATCCACCTGAAAAAACTGCCGATGACCTTTCTATATCAAAGGATCAAATGGAATCATTAGAAGAAGCAATAAAGAATGGGTTAGAGTATCCAATAATTAAAGAAGTAGATGATGAGTATAATATCATATTAGATTTTTTAAGAAACATAAGTTCTATTTTTAAATGGGATATTTATGAAAAGGACTTAGTAGGTAAATTTGGTAATAACCTTGAATTTTATTCTTTGATATTGTTATGGTGGATGAAGGGAAAAGGAGTTAGTCAAATAGTTAGAAATCTAATTAATCATAGGAAACAAAAAGGAGATACACTCATAGTAAATCCTACAAATCAAAGGAGAGAGTTATTTGATTCAAATTCATTGATGCATAGGAATTGGGTAATAAGTGACACGTTAACAATGATAGAGAATATTATACTTTTTAGTATATCAAATTATTTTAGAAAGATATCAATGGCATATAAAGAATTCCATAATATACCAAGTTTTGATAATGACTGGTATGAATTTGTAGAATATGGGTCTATGAATAAATTGTCTATTTTTTTACAACAAGTGGGATTTTCAAGAGATGCTTCGCAATATTTGGAAGAACCTACGAATAGAAAAAAATATATTAATGAGGATGATATAGAGCCGAGACTTTACAATAGCATTTTGGAATGTGATGATTTAGTAACAAAATTAGATGCAGAAGATGTAAAACTTAATGTTCCAGAAATATTTATTGATTAAATAAGTATGTTTTATGAGCCACTATCATTTGATAGTGGCTTTTTTATTGTTAAAATCTCCAAACTTTCTCCAATAAATCTCCAATGTTCCACCATATAAATTAGTAGATTAAAGTTGCATAATACTTATGTATTTAGGTAGCAATCTAAATGCATAAAATAAATACTGTCTTTTGTCCGGACTAAGATGCATCGAAAGGCAGTAGAGAGTAAGAAAAAAGCATAAAAGATACTTAATTTTAAATTACTTGAATTAGAACTTTAGTGCTTTTTATGACCTCTACTGTTTCTTTTGGTAGCATCTTTTTTCTTACTCTCAAGCAAATAAAATAAATTTGTAGAGGAGTGTAAGTAAATATGCAAGTTATGAAATTGCAAAGCTATGTAGATAGCTCAAAAAATCAAATAATTAAGTTCAATTTTACGAAGAGGGGGCAAATTAGAAAAATATTGGAAGTAGGTGTTATTTATTCAAAAAAACTTAAAAAATATAGAATTATTTTTAATAAAAAATTTTGTTATAAACATCGTGATTATAAAATGGTGATAAAAGCAATTAGGAATAATTATACGGGGTATATAAAAGGAAAAGTGAAAGAGCAGAAAAACAATAATATAATTATATCGGTTTTAGTTAATATCATTATTGTAATATTATCGATGTTGTCAATATTTATATTATTTTCTTTTATCGTATTATTAAGAATAATAGAAATAAAGTTACCAACTTTTATTTTTAATAAAATTTATGTGGAAATAGCACCGTCTATATTAGAATTATGTTTAAATCTTATAAATAAGTTATTAAATTTTAAAAGAAATTTAAAAAGATAAAATATATTATTTATAAAAAGTATTCGTAAAAGTTTAAATTATTGTAAGCAAAAAAAGGAATATGTTATAAAATATGCTTAAAAACTAAAGAATGAAAAAGTATATTAATTGATAAATATTCTTAAATCTTATTTAATATAAATCTAATGTTGAATAAAATATCATTAGTTATATAATTTAGCATATGCAAATAGTAGTTTCAGGTTTAATATAAAAAGTAATAAAGTATATTAAATTAAAATAAGAAATATTACTAAATTGACAAAACTTGAATTTTTTTGTAATATGAAATTATAATTGTAGCAAGAAGTTTTTTAAAGGTTGCCATGTTCGTATTGGTCTTTTTGAAGGTAGCGAACTTATATATGATGATGATATAAAAGGTTCTTTAATTATTATAACTGATAGAATAATTGATATTATATATGTTAAATATTTGAAGAAAAAATAACATATGATCATCTTATAAGAGTTGAAACATATCAATATCCGATAGAAGCTGTTAGAGAAGCAATTTACAATGCATTAATTCATTCTGATTATTCTAACCCAAATGATATTCAAATTAAAATTATGGATGATGAGTTATTTATTGGTAATAACTGTTTAATTGATACATCAAAAATCAATAATAAAAATATTTTTACGATAAATAAATCAATTCCATTAAACCCACTTCTTGCTGATACTTTTTATCGTGCAGGATTTATAGAACACTGGGGTAGAGGTATAAAAAGAATATGTGATGAATGTAAAGATAATGGCATGAAAATGCCAAGATTTGAAATAGTATCTACTGATTTTGCTGTTATTTTTAAAGCAAATTATAAGTATGATTATGGCAACTTAGATGATCAGGGTAGTACTACCCAGAAAACTACCCAGATAAAAAGTGAAGTAGCAAAAAGAATTTTAGATATGATTAATGAGAATAAGTATATTACATTACAAGAGTTGGCTGATTCATTAGGTAAAACTCGTGATGGAATAAAGTATCATATCAATAAGTTGCAAAATCTAGGAATATTAAAACGAATTGGTCCTGATAAGGGTGGTTATTGGGAAATAGCTGAAGAGGTATTATGAAAACAATTAATGTCGTTGCAGCAATAATAAAAAAAGAAAATAAAGTATTTATTGCCAAGAGAGGTCATGGAGAGTTTAAAGGAAAGTGGGAGTTTCCTGGTGGAAAGATAGAGCCTGGCGAGAGCGGTGAAGAAGCTGTTGTCCGTGAAATAAAAGAAGAACTTAGATCAACTGTAAAAGTTCTAAATTTTTTTGGTGAAATAAATGATGTGCATGGTGATAGATGTTTCAATGTTGAGTTTTATATTTGCGAACTCATAGATGGAAATCTCGAACTTACAGAACATCTTGCTTCAAAGTGGGTAGAGCCAAAAGATATAGTTGATGCTGAATTTATGGAGGCAGATAAAGAGATATTGGATAAGTTAAAAAAATGTTTTTAACTACCTATTTTAAAGGTATTGATTTCGATACGTTTGAACGACATATTGCTATAAGCAAAACTGAGAGGTATTTTAGATGAAAAAGATTACAAAAAAACAATATAAGTATTTTGATGACATTAAGCATATTGATGAGAGTGGCATGGAATTTTGGTATGCAAGAGAACTTGCTGAAGTGTTAGATTACAACAAATGGGAGAATTTTGCAAAAGTTATTAAGCGTGCCATGATTGCATGTGATAATAGTGGTCACAATATTGACGACCAATTTCCTGAGGTCAGGAAAATGGTTGATATCGGTAGTAAAACAAAAAGGGAAGTGGTGGACTATAAGTTAACACGATATGCATGCTATTTAATTGTGCAAAATGGCGACCCGAGGAAAGAAGTGATTGCATTAGGACAGACATATTTTGCTGTACAGACGTATAGGCAAGAGATAAATGATAGATTTGAAGAACTAGATGAAGACAAGAGAAGATTAGTAATTCGTGGGGATATAAAGCAGTGGAATCAATTACTTGTTGATTCTGCGCACGACATGGGAATTATAACAAATGAAGACTATGCAATATTTCAAAATGCAGGATACATGGGACTATATGGTGGACTTACAGTTGATGATATAAAAAAAAGAAAAAAACTTAAGAAGAATGAAAAGATACTTGATTTCATGGGTAGCACAGAATTGATTGCAAATCTATTTAGAATTTCGCAAACCACTGAGAAATTGAAAAAACTTAAAGATAAGAGTAAAGAAAATGCAACTCATACTCATTACAAGGTAGGAAGTAAAGTAAGAAAAGCAATTAAAGATATAGGCGGTACTATGCCAGAAGATTTACCAACTCCAAAAAAGAGTATAAAGCAAATTGAAAAAGAACATATGAAAAAATTAAAAGAGAAGGCAAAACAGAACAAATTAATTTTAGATGAATAATTGAAAAAATGTAAGTATATATTGGTTTTATTGATGTAATACAAAAATTGTAGTACAATTGTAATACAATTATGTAAAAAGGGAGAGTGCAATATGGCAATGCAATCTGTTTTACAGTAAGAATGGACACTGAGTTAAAAGAAGCTGCTGAAAAATTATATAGTGATTTGGGGACAAGTTTTGCTGAAGTAGTTAGGATATTTGCAAAAAAAGTGTAGAAGAGCAGGCAATACCATTTTCAATAAATAAAATAAAAAAATATAAGGCTTTTGGTGCATTAAAAAAGTATGCAAATGCAGAACTCATTGGCAAAGAGAGAGAATTACTAGCTGAGGCAATAGTTAAAGATTATGTTGAGAATAATTGATGCTAATTATGTATTAAGGTATTTGCTTCAAGATAATTATAGTCAAGCAATGAAAGCAAAAGAAATATTAGATGAAGGAGCA
>CAMJKC010000025.1 GCA_946406305.1 uncultured Lachnospiraceae bacterium | reverse complement strand
TTTACTCTTGTAAATAAATCTGGATTAGTCACTGACCTATCAACATGACTTTCAGCCGCAAAATTTACAACTATGTCAATATTTTCTTTTTCAAAAATTTTATATATCCCTTCTCTATTTGTAATATCTTCTTTAATAAACTTATAATTTTTTTTATTTGTTAAATCGCTCAATGTCTCAAGATGACCAGCATATGTCAATGCATCTAAGCATATTATGTTGTCATTTTCGTAATTATTTACCATAAAGTGCATAAAATTTCCACCAATAAATCCTGCACCACCTGTTACTAATATATTCATATCAATCCTCCCAACGGTTATTTTATTGAATTATATCTTGGTATCAACTTATCTTTATTTCCCATATACATTCTAATTACTTCTGGTATATATACAGTCCCATCACTCTTTATATGATTTTCTAAAAAAGCAATAAGCATCCTTGGCGGAGCAACACAAGTATTATTTAAAGTATGTGCAAAGTAGTTACCATTTTCCCCTTTAATTCTAATTTTTAGTCTCCTTGCTTGTGCATCTGTCAAATTGCTACAACTTCCTACTTCAAAATATTTTTTTTGCCTTGGACTCCAAGCTTCAACATCGCAGGATTTTGACTTTAAATCTGCTAAATCTCCACTACAACACTCAAGAGTTCTTACAGGAATTTCTAAACTTCTAAAAAAATCTACAGTATTTTTCCAAAGGATATTATACCACTTCTTTGAATCTTCTGGTTCACAAACTACAATCATTTCTTGCTTTTCAAATTGATGTATTCTATATACCCCTCTCTCTTCAATCCCATGTGCACCTTTTTCTTTTCTAAAGCATGGAGAGTAAGAAGTCATAGTTATGGGCAAATTTTCTTTTTTAATGATTTGATCTTTAAATTTCCCTATCATTGAGTGTTCACTTGTTCCTATTAAATATAAATCTTCACCCTCTATTTTATACATCATTGAATCCATTTCATTAAATGACATAACTCCATCTACAACTGCTTTATGTATCATAAAAGGTGGAATAACATATGTAAAGCCTCTATTTATCATAAAATCCCTTGCATAAGATATTATTGCAGAATGAAGCCTTGCTATATCACCCATTAAATAATAAAACCCATTTCCTGCTACACGGCCAGCCGATTCCATATCTATACCATCAAAACTTTCCATAATGTCTGTATGATAAGGTATTTGAAAATCAGGAACTAAAGGTTCTCCAAACTTTTCAATTTCAACATTTTCGGAATCATCTTTTCCAATAGGAACTGTATCCTCTATAATATTAGGGATATTCATCATAATCTCTATTATCTTTTTATCTAATTCATCGGTATCTTTTTCAATTGAAAGTAATTTATCTCCTTCATTTTTTACAACTTCTTTTAATTTCTCAGCCTCTTCCTTTTTCCCCTCTTTAATCAAATTTCCAATATCCTTTGACAAAAGGTTTCTATGGTTTCTTAAATCATCTCCATCTTGTTTTAACTTCTTTAATTCAGCATACATATCTTTCACTTTATCAACTAAAATGATTTTTTCATCTTGAAATTTCTTTTTTATATTTTCTTTCACTAATTCTGTATTTTCACAGAGAAATTTTATATCTAACATACTTTTTATATAACACAATATATGTTATATTATCTCCTTTCATAAAATTTATTTATATTCTATCATTATTAAATAATAAATCAAGCAATACTATTATTTTTCTTCCGGCTTCTTTTCTTTTGTCGCTTTCCTTAATGCTATCATATTGTCAATAAGAATTGGTTCATATATTATCCCTTCCTCTTTTTTAATATTTTTATCATTGCAAAATCTTATTGCATTATGGACAAAGTTTGAAGCAATATTTAAACAATCTATCAAACTATATCCAAACAAACTTGTCTCCATAAACAATGCATCAAATAAGTCACCCGAACCTGGTCTGCTATCAAGTTTATCTACATAGTTACATGTGGTTTGTATTATATTTTTATCCTTATCATTTACATCTAAAACTGTCACAACACTATTAAAAAGTTCTATACCTGTTATTATTGTTATTTGACTTCTTTTTACAACAATTTTTTTCATAACATCTTTCAAAATTTCCAAAACTTGTTTTGATAACCTTTCCAAGTCCTTTTCATCTTTTTTTTCAGTTTTTAATAGTCCAAATTTTACCCTTATGCTTTCATAGTCAACCCCTGTAAGCATACAAGCTTCTGTAATATTAGGAGTTATGACTGTTGCAATTTCCATGAGTTTCTTATAATTCTCAACATGCTTTTCTGTCATTTCACAATACATCTTGCCATTATCTGCAAATACTGGATCAACCAAAACAAGAACCCTATCATTATCTATTTTTTGATCGGCAATATACTCTCTCACATTAAGTATACTATCTGCATTTCCAATATACCCTGTTATTATCCCATCAAATTTGAAATTATTCTGATTCCACATATCAAGTACATTATTTAAATCATCATTTAAGTCAATTTTGTATTTTTTTTCATATCCAGTATGATTAGATAAATATGAAGTCAAACAACAAGATGCTACATCTCCAAATGCTGATATTATTGGTATTTGTGCGTTTATGGAACATTTTCCATAACCTGATAGATCATTTATAAGTGCTACTTTTTTTAACATATCATTACCTCTTACTATTAATTATATTATTTACATTATCAACTATATTTCCTTTAAAAATTGCCGAACCTATAACTACTGTATTAACTCCTGATTCTATTAGCAAATTTATGTTATCCTTATTTACCCCACCATCAACCTGTATATATATTTTTTTTCCAATTTTTAATGAATACTCTTTTACTTTCTTTACTCTTTCATATGTTGCCTCAATAAACTTTTGTCCACCAAAGCCAGGATTTACAGACATTATTAAAACTAAATCAACATCTTTTATATATTCATATATTTCTTCTACAGGTGTAACTGGTCTTATTGATATCCCTGCCAAAATATTTTTTGACTTAATCATATCAATGCATTTTTTTATATCATCTGTAGCTTCATAATGAAATGTTATAATATCACTACCTGCATCTATAAAATTTTCAATATATCTCTCTGGTTTTTCAATCATTAAGTGAGTATCAAACACCATACTACTTATGTTTTGCTTTAAATTTTTTATAAATGGTATTCCAAAACTTATATTCTGTACAAACATACCATCCATTACATCAAGGTGAAGCCATTTTATATTTGCTTCTTTTAATTTTTGAATATCGCTCTTTATGTCAAAATAATTTGCATTTAATATAGACGCAGATATTATACAATCATTCATTATTATCCCTCTTTTGTTTTTTGAAATTCACTACATAAGAAGCTAAAACATCATCAGTTTCTGCATCTACTATTTGAACAACACCTGTCTCAACTCCTGGTTCCCCTTCTATTTGCGAATATACTATTGACACTGTTGTCCCTATTCTATATTCCCTCGGTGCAGCAAGTTCAAAATATTTAGTTCCCTCTTTAGTATCTTGCATAAGCCTTATTGCAATAATCATAGTTCCCTCATTGACCATCGGCGAATTTCTTTTTGTCACTATAAAAGATGTATTAATTCTTGATAACCATTTCTCTGTATTTTTATATGTAGTATCTTCTCCATCTTTTCCGCTACTCAAAGTCAAGTCTACAATAGTACCTTTTTCAACTTCTCTATAACTTTTTATTGACTGTTCTAATACATGACCATATTCAACTATACTATCTGGCTTATAAAAAATATTACCAACAGTCAACCCCTCTTTTTGAAGTGTTTCTACTGCCACTGCTTGTGTCATATTATATAAGTTAGGCATAACTAACATATCTTCTGAAATACCTTTACTTATAGTAAAAATTAACACCCCTTGACCTGAAGAATCTTTCTTATTTACGCCTATTATCATCCCTCTTGGAACTTTTGCATCATTTTCCTCTATGACATCAAAACTTAAATTTCTGTCATTTAATTGCCCAACTAAATCAATAAACCTTGTGTTATTAAGTTCTTTTTTATTTGAAAAATCTAAAATTTCACTCCCCATTGATACCACAACATCAACATTTTTATTATCTACAATGTCTTCGTTTAACACTTCTATTATTTCATTATTTCTATAATTATCATCAAACCTTTTTTCAACAATGTTTATATTTATACCATAATCCATAGCCAGATTTTTTGCTATTAAAATATCTACTCCTGGAAGTGAAGTTTTTAAATTATTTAAAATTATGCTTTTATCATTTAACTGAGAATTAGTTCCAATTATTCCATAGTCATCAATTTTTTTTCTACTAGTATACATATAAAGAAAGAACAATAAACATATAACAACTGCAGTTATAACTATAGACATTATTATATGCATAGTATATTTTTTTTGCTTTTTCATATTGTATAAGTTATATCTATTTTTGTCGTTTGCATAATTTCTTGAAATCTCTTTTATTATTTTCATATCACTATCACTAATAATGACAGTATCACTATTTTTTCCATTGTAAGTATCTGTTTTTATATATTCACCAGTTTTGTCAAGTTTTGCTTTCTTTAAATCTTCTATTAACTCATTAACATTTTGATACCTATTTTCTGGTAAAATTTTTGTACACTTTAGTATAATTCTTTCTAAACTTTTATATATTCTCTTATTGTCTATGCTTGGCAATTTTATTGCCTCTCTTAAATGAGAAATTATTATAGCAACAGGTGACTCTCCCTGAAAAGGGACAATTCCTGTTATCATTTCATACATTGTGCAACCTAATGAATATATGTCTGATCTAAAATCAACATTTTCATTTCTTGCTTGTTCTGGAGAAATATAATGAACAGTTCCAATAATTGAAATATTTCTTGTAGTGCTACTAACTGCACGAGCTATGCCAAAATCAGTAATCTTAGGAGTTCCATCATTTTTAATAACAATATTTTGTGGCTTTACATCTCTATGAATAATTCCTTGCTTATGTGCAACTTTTAAACCTTCGGCAATTTGAATTGACAAATCTATAGTTTCATCATTTGATAAATGACCTTTATTTCTTATATACTTATCAAGTGTTATTCCATCAACATACTCCATAACTATAAAGTGACAATTTCCATTATCAACTACATCGTATGCTCTCACTACATTTTTGTGCTTAATTTTTTCACTTGAAATTGCTTCTTCCTTGAATTTTTTAATAAACTCTTCATCATTTGACAACTCATCTTTTAGAACTTTTATGGCAACCACCATATCTGTCTTTGTGTCTATTGCTTTATATACATAACTCATTCCACCAATACCAATTTGTTCTATTATTTTATATCTATCTGAAATATTTTTTAAATTTTCACTATTCATCTTTTCCCTCCTTTCTCTCCTCTTTATCTATATCGTTACCCACATTTTCATCTACATCATTCTTTTTCTTTCTACTTCTACCTGTAAAATCACTTCTTATAGCCATATCATTTTTCATTATGTCCTCTACATCAATCTGTAAGTCTCTTATGTCATCCATATTCATATTATCCATTCTTTCTTGCTCTTTTATAAGGTCAAATATTTTTTTATTATGCTTACCTATATCATCTTTATAAAGCTCACTTTTACTTTCATCAATATAATCAATATATATCAATATTATAGTTATGTTGTCTATTCCACCTTTATCATTTGCTAACCGTATTAAACTGTCAATCTTTTCATCAACACTACCTTCTGATGTCACGATGTTATATATATCTTTATCGCTCACCATATTTGTAAGCCCATCAGTGCAAAATAGTATATAATCACCCTTTAATAAAATCTTTTCAAAAAAGTCTGGTTTTATTTTTTTTTCTGCACCAATTGCCCTCGTCAGCTGATGCTTATATTCATTATAAATATTAGAATCTTTTTCAATTGCTTTTTCATACACCAATTCTTCTGCTACTGTGTGGTCTCTCGTTATTTGGACTATTTCATCTCTTATATGATAGCACCTACTATCTCCAACATTTCCAACTATCAATTTATCATTGTCAACTGTTCCCATTACAAGTGTTGTCCCCATTCCAGAAAAATCAACATTTGCAAGTATTCTATAAAATAAATCTGTGTTTGCCATCCTATATACTTTTTCCATTTCTTCTATATAGTTATCACCAACTTTTGTTCTTTTTAACTGGTCAATGGCAAACTCACAACTATGTTTTGATGCATAACCACTTTTAATATTACTACTCACACCATCTGCAACTAAAAAAAAATTTGGAAAAATTCCAACTGGCAATTCTTCTACAACATAATAATCTTGATTTATTTGTCGTATTTTCCCAAAGTTTGTCTTTGCTGCAACCTGCATTACTATCTTAGCTTTGCTACTAACTGCCCACAAGAGGCACTTATATCAATGCCTTGTCTCCTCCTTATAGTAACCTTAATATTATTTTTCACCAAGTTATTTTTAAATCTAATTATATCTTCTTCATTTGGTTCTTCAAAAATTTTATCTCCTATATCATTAACCTTAATCAAATTAACAATATAATCAACATCTTTCAAATTATGATTTAGTAAATCAACTAATTGATTAGAAATATCAATACTGTCATTTATATTTCTCATTATACTATATTCAAATGTTATTCTTCTTTTAGTTTTGCCGTAATAATATTTTATTGCTTTAAATAATTCATCTATAGAATAAATTTTTGCTATTGGCATTATTTTTTTTCTAATATCATCATTTGGAGCATGCAAACTTATAGCCAAATAAATATTGAGTTCTAAATCTGCAAGTTCATATATTTTTTCTACTATGCCACAAGTCGATAATGTGACATTTCTTAACGAAATATTTTTTCCATCTTTGTCGCTTATATTCTTTAAAAAGTCAATGACATTTTTTAAATTATTTAACGGCTCGCCACTTCCCATTATCACAATATTTCCTATGTTTATGTTTAAGTCTTTCTCTATCTCATAAATTTGTGATAACATTTCATTCACATCTAAATTTCTCTTTAAACCATTTTTTCCTGAGGCACAAAATAAACACCCCATATTGCAACCAACTTGAGAACTTATACATATACTATATCCATATTTTGCATTCAATAAAACAGTTTCTATAAATTCTCCATCATATAATCTAAAAACATATTTTTTACTTCCATCAGTTGAATCGTATCTTTTATATATAGTTATATTTTCATCTATAAAATTGCTTTTTAAACTATTCTTCAATGCATTGCTAATATTTGACATCTCATCAATACTCTTAATTCTTTTATTATGCAACCATTCAAATATCTGCTTCGCACGATACTCCTTTTCACCAATACTATTTATATAATAGTTTAATTCTTCTTTTGTCAAATCTCTAATATTCTTCATTTCACTTTTTTCATAGTGGCAAAATAAACCCGTCTGCCAAATTTTATTCATCACTTATCATATTCTTTTTTTCTAAAAGTATAAAATTAATATAAAAACACTTTATTTATATTTAAATTATACATATAATCTCATATCTTTTCAAGTTATCAATTTATAGTTTAATTCTTCTTTTATCAAATCTCTAATATTCTTCATTTGATTTTTTTCATAATGGCAAAGTAAAACCCATCTGCCAAATTTTGTTCATCACTTATTATATTCTTTTCTTCTAAAAGTATAAAATTATCATTATTTAATAAGAACTCTGCAACGATATTATTATTTTCTTTAAAACCTAATGTGCAAGTAGAATAAGAAATTATGCCCCCTTTTTTTACATTATTCTTCTTGCTGTTTAATATTTTTTTCTGCAAATTTATCAATCTATCTACATTTTTTAATTTAAAATTATATTTTATGTCTGGTTTCTTTCCTATAACTCCAAGCCCTGAACAGGGAACATCACATATAACTAAATCATATAATTCATTAACATCTACCGTAGCATCAGATATTGATAAATCAATATCTTCACATTTTTCTCTTATCATATTATCTCTTATAAATTTTATTTTACTTTCACTTATGTCACAAGCATAAAACTTTGTAGTTTTAAACTCATCATAAGAATTCATTTTCATCAAATTATAAAATGTTAATATTTTCCCTCCAGGTGCACTACAACAATCTATTATTTTTCTATCTTTACTCTTTACTATGGAATTTATATAAATATCATACAATTCATTTATGAAATAAATTGAAGATATATCAACAACCGATATTAGTCCCTCTCTATATGAATTAAGATGTTTTATATCTCCTATCAAAGAAATCCTTAGAGTTTTAGTATACTTTATATCAATATCATCATACTCATTATAATTTATCTTCTTTTCATCAAACTCTTTTTTTATTTCAGAAATTATTTTTTTATCATTTGTGTTTATTCTGATATATATGTGATTATAATTATTGTAGTATCTAAATATTTTTACTATATCATTATCAGAAAATTCATTTTCGTATAAGTATTTATATACATCATCAGTTACTGAGTATCTAATTTTTATTGGAATCTTTTCATCATTAAGTATATTGTCTATGTTTTCATTTTTCTCTATATTTTTTAAAATTGCATTTACATAGTTTGCCAAAAAAATTGATTTTTGCTTTTTTGCAATGTTGACACATTCATTTACAACTGCATATTTTTTTATATTATCAGTAAACAATAATTCATATATGCCTATATACAAAACTATATATATCTTTTTATCTATTTTACCTGCTTTTGAGTATTTTGAAATTATATAGTCTAAAAGTATTTTGTTTTCAATTATTCCGTATGTGTCTCTTCTAATTTTTGCTTTATCACTATCTTTTATATCATTTTTATTAAAAATTTTATCTATAACAAAATTTATAAATTCATTTTCATATATAACTTTATATAAAATATCAAAACAAAATTCCCTATAATTTTGCATTTTTATCTTCTTCTATCTCTATTTGAAATTTTTGAAGTATAATACAAAATTTGAAGAGCAGTTGAAGCAACTGCAGCAACATAAGTCAAAGCTGCTGCCGTTAAAACTTTCTTAACTCCATATAATTCTCCCTCATCTAAAATATTCATTTCCCTTAAAGAATTTATAGCTCTCCTTGATGCATCAAATTCAACTGGAAGAGTTATAATCTGATATACAAGTGTTGTTGAAAATGCAATTATTCCAAGTTCAAATAATTCTACAATGCTCAACAAATACCCAATAAATATTAGAGGCATTGACAGTTTTGATATAAACCCTACGGCTGGAACTATTTGAATTTGAAGTGTTACAGGAAAGAAATTTCTATTGTCTTGTATTGCATGCCCTACTTCATGTGCTGCAACTCCAATGCTTGCTATTGATGAACTATTAGCAGTAGAATCTGACAAGTTAAGCTTCTTTTTTATAGGAATATAGTGGTCGGTCAAATTACCACTTACTCTTCCTAACTCAACATTAGTAATATTATTTTCCTGCAATATCTTATATGCAACTTGACTTGCAGTAATTCCGATTTTAGAACCTATGGATTGATATTTTTGAAATGTAAATTGCATATACATTTGTGCAAACAAAGTTATAATTATTCCTATTATTATCAATATATATGATGGGTCATAATAATACAACATAATATTCTCCTTCTCTAATTTTTATATCCATTAATAAAATCAATATCTGACATTATTTTTTTACCTTCTGGCTTTAATTCTACAATATTTAAAAAACCATCTTTGCATTTTAGATATAATTTTTTTTTGTATACATATAAACTGTCAAAAATTTTATGACAATCTATTTCATCAATAAAGTCTTCAGTAATTTTTGATTTATAAAATTTAACTATTTTTTCTCCTAGATATATGTATGCACCTGGCCAAACATTGTATGCTCTTATTTTTCTGTGAACTGTTATAACATCATCTCTCATCACATCAATAAGCCCATCTGTTTTTTTGATTATAGGTGCATATGTAACTAAATTTTCATTTTGCTTTATAGGGTTAATAATATCAAAATCATTTATGGTTTTTATTATTAAGTCAGCCGTCATATAAGACAATTTATCAAATAAGTATTTTATATCTTCATCTCCATTTAAATCAAAACTATCTACATATAAAATATCACCGCTGTCAAGTTTTTCACTCATAAGCATAGTAGTTGTCCCAGCAATTTTGTCACCACTTAAAATAGTTGATTGGATTGGAGATGCCCCCCTATGCCTTGGCAATATTGACGCATGCCCATTGATACAAGCCTTTGGAATATCTAAGATTTCTTTTGGAATAATTTGCCCATATGCTACTACTATTATAAAATCTGGTTTTTTTTCTTTCATCAAGTTTATGAGATTTATGTCATCTTTTATTCTTTCAGGTTGAAAACATTCTATTTTATGTTCCAATGCAATCTTTTTTATTGGAGAATAATTTACTTTCAGTCCTCTGTTTGATTTTTTATCTTGTTTTGTGATACAGAAAAGTAAATCAACAGACTCGTCATCTATTAGTTTTAAGAATGTAGGAACAGAAAAATCTGGTGTGCCTAAAAAAATTACTTTTTTTTTATTTTGCTCATTCATATTAAAATTCACTATTTATTATTATTTTTTCAACAAGCTTTGAAAACTTTTCTCCTGCCATTTTTGCTGTCTCTTTCACTTCTTCATGCGATAATTTATTTTTACTAAGCCCTGCCGCCATATTAGTTATTAAGCTTATTCCTCCAACTCTTATTCCCATGTGTCTTGCTACTATTGCTTCAACAACAGTACTCATACCAACACAATCTGCACCTAAGATTCTTGCCATTTTTACTTCTGCTATCGTTTCATAACAAGGTCCAGTAAACTGCAAATAGATACCTTCTTTTATATCAATGTTTAACTTCATTGCTGAATTTTTAATGTGATTTATTATTTTTTTATCATACACTTCTGTCATATCTGGAAATCTATCACCTAATTCATCCAAATTTTCTCCTATTAGTGGAGATCTCACAAATGATGAAATATGATCATTTATAACCATTAAATCTCCTGGTTTAAAATGTTCATTTACTCCTCCCGCAGCATTGGTAAGTAATATGCTCTTTGCCCCCATAAGCTTCATAAGTCTTATGGGTTTTACTACTTCATCCATAGTGTAGCCTTCATAAAAATGAACTCTTCCGTTCATACAAACTACTTTTTTGTCTCCCAATTTTAGAAAAACAAAAGAACCATTATGCCCATCAACAGTTGAAATAGGCATATTTTTTATGTCTTGATATTTTATAACTTTATCAATCTTTTTTCCTTCTAAAAATAAAGATAACCCAGAACCTAATACTAAACTACAATCAGGCTCATATGGCAATTCATTTTTTATTGAATTAAAACTATCAACTAATTCATAATATTTTTCACTCATATTATATACCTTTTAAAAATATTGAAATTTTTTTATATAAAAAAATTGTAATAATAGAAACTGTAAAATATTTAATAAAATTAAATGGGAAAACCGAAAATAACATTACCTTTGTCATATTGTCTATAATTGGATTTATAGACATACAAATTTTTATTATACCTTCTTCACTTATCTCAAACAAATTCATATAAAAAGGGAAAATAAAAATTGAATCGATAAATGTTATCACAATGCTTGAAAATAAAGTCGCTATGAGTAAACCTATAATTGCAAATTTTTTGCTTTTAAATTTTTTATATACTAAACTCGCAGGAACTACATACAAAATACTCCCAATTAAATTAACAGTTTCTCCAACAAACACAGTTGACGTAGTTTTAAGTATCAATTTTATAAGTATTTTTAAAATAGCTATAACTACCCCAGAAACTGGCCCCATCAAAAAACCACCTATAATTATTGGAATATCTGACAAATCTATTTTCATAAATCCCGGTGCTATAGGAATAGGAAAATCAAATATCATAAGTACTGAAGCAATAGCAGAAAACATAGCTATCATAACTAATTTTTTTGTATTTACATTCATATTCATTTTACCAAGGTAATGAACTTGTTTCTGCAGGTGAAATAACATTTGCATTTGGAGATATAGGAAGCGGCAGAGGTAACCCATCTTGAGTTGTAGTTGTCTCTGCTCTCCTACTTGTTGCCCTCGTTTGTGTTCTACTTGTTGTTCTATTTTCTTGATTTGAAGAATTAGTCCTTGAAGTAGAATTATTTGAATTTCGTCTTGTAGTTCCAGTTGTTTTAAAACTTCTCGTCTGTAATACTCCATTTTTATCTACATAAGTATTCTCAGCAAATGCAGTAGGTGTATGCCCTTCATACTTTGAATAGTGATCTGTAACTCTCTCAACCTCTGTATTATTTGATTTTACAACTTTAAAAACTTGCCACTCTGAACCTTTTGTTCCCTTTTGAGGCACACCTTCTTCAATAATAGAAATAGATGGCACATCAAACTCATTTATCTGTTTTGACACTAAATGTTGCTCATAACCTTGTTTGAGTATAGGAACAGAAAATATTTCAACTTTGATTTTTCTCTTTTTATAATTAGCCCTTATGCCTATAGCATATTCACTGTCATTTAAAAACCTATAGTCAACTCCATTGTATGAAACCGTAGCATCAAGTCCTGGAGTAACATAATTTGGCTCAAAAGTATGTGACCTTCTATATGTAGTTGTAAGCCCTGCAGCAAATACAGCATTGTATAATGTTGTACTAACTTGACAAACTCCACCACCGAGTTCCTCAACAACTTCGCCCTGATTATATGCTGCTGCTAATCCATATCCCTTTTCTTCTGTTCTCTCTCCCACTACTTTGTTAAACGAGAATTCTTGATTAGGTTTTAAAATTAATCCATTGATAGCTTCTGCAGCTAATTCAATATTCTTATTTCTTATATCATTGTCTGTAGTCATTGTTTCAAAACTTGACACATATCTATATCTGTTTTTTATACTCTCGCCCTGTGGGTCTGTAATTCTCAATATCGTATATATATTTGCAGTTAAATTTTTATTTTTTATTTCCTGTATTATTCTTTTTCTTAACTCTTCAATATCAAGTTCATATCCTTTGTGGTCATCTCCAAATATGAATTCATTTTTTGTTTTATCAAAGTCTTCAATTTGTCCTTTTACAGCCTTTGTATTCCACAAAAATGCCAACTGCTCTAAATAGTATTTAATATTAGGGTCATCTTCATTCACTTCAAATACAAAATCAGAAACAAAATCTTTACTATCAACATTTGCATTTTTCTTCTTAAATGATGTCCTGCTGTCATGCAAATAAGTATCATATATAAAATCTATTTGCTCTTTTAATTGATTCTCCAAAAAATCAGGAAATTTATAAGAGTCTTTTGAAGGTCTTATTGTTATATCTTTATATGGATTTTCTATTTGAACCTCTTGACTTGTGCCCTTAGAATCTATATCATCATTTTGCATATAGTTTTCAAATTCATTAACCTCTTCTTCTTCAATGTTTGGCATATCAAATAAATCAATTTCTGGGTTACTATTTAATATTGTTATATCAAAATTATAACTCCCAAGGACTCTATCATATACATCTTGCCTTGTCATCCCTCTAATGCTAAGTGGCTTTTCCATTCCTATGAGAGAATAATCAATGTATATGTCATTTTTCATTTGTGCATCGGTAAATGTTTTGTCCTCATTTTTAATAAGCTGCACACTTATATTTTTAACAACTAAAAAAACTACAAATACACTTGCTAAAACAGTTAAAAAAACAATAGCAAAAGTCGCAGCCCCCCTTCCAACTTTTCTCCTTCTACTATTTCTATATTCATAGTTTTTCAGTGCATCTCTTGTTCTATACCTATCACTTTTTTTATTTTTTTTATAACTATATTCCATCTTCTATTTCACCACAAAATTTATAATTTTTTCTTTTACATATATCTCTTTAACTATATTACCTATTATTCTATCTTTTATCTCATCTTTTGCTATTTTTTTTATCTCTTCTTCATCTTTTGACACATCTACCTCTACAAAGCCTTTTGTTTTACCATTTATTTGTATAGGCAATTTTATTATATTCTTTTTCGTTAACTCATCATCATAAGTAGGCCACTTTTCTTTAAAT
>CAMJKC010000024.1 GCA_946406305.1 uncultured Lachnospiraceae bacterium | reverse complement strand
TTCTTTTGAATCTTCGGGTTCTTTGTGTTCTTATTCTTCTAGATTTTCATAGTGCAAATATATATGACTTCTCAAGTCACAGATGTCAAATATATCATTTTTTCAGTAAAAAGTCAATAAATTTTCATAAATTTTATCAACTAATTATCAACAAATTATAACCATTTAAAGAAATGAGGTTGAAATAAAACATATTAGAATAAGGTGGGCTCGCAATGCTCACCCCTACAAAGTGTGCTCATCCTTATACTCTCTTTTTGACCATTGGCTCGCGGTGCTCACCCCTACGAATTGTGCTCATCCTTATACTCTCTTTTTGACTGTGGGCTCGCAATGCTCGCCCCTACGAATTGTGCTAACCCCTTACGAATTGCGCTCATCCCTACACTCTCTTTTTGACTGTGGGCTCGCAATGCTCACCCCTACGAATTGTGCTCATCCTCACACTCTCTTTTTGACTGTGGGCTCGCAATGCTCGCCCCTACGAATTGTGCTAACCCCTACGAATTGCGCTCATCCTTACACTCTCTTTTTTACTGTGGGCTCGCAATGCTCGCCCCTACGAATTGTGCTTGCTCTACAAATTATACTCGCCACTACAGCCTTAACTACCTAATAAATAGTTAAAGTTTTATCTTTTTCACAAGCTATTACATTTTTATATTTTAATATATTTTTTATAAGTTCATCAACATTCTCATCATAAGTTTTTACAGCAATTTTGTTAAAATTTTTATAGTCATAAATTAACTCTACATTATATTCATAACAAAAACTTTCTATATCTAAATGATTCTTAAAAGATACTATCAAAACCGTAGAATCTTTATCATCATCTTCTAAAATGTAATCTTCTACATTCATCCACAAAATTTTAATGTCTTTCTCATGCTCTTTTTCAGTCTTATCTAAATAAATTTTATTCACTTCATCAAAACTGATATTCAAGTTGTTAGTAAGAATTACAAAATACCATCTTTTATTTTTGTTCACATTAACTTCTCTAACTTTTTTTATATCATCATACTTTATCCCATCGCATACATATTTTCCATCTTCATCTTCATAAAAATCATAATATGAAAAATCATATCCAAGATTTGACAAATCACTCAACACTTCATAGTTTATATCATCAAATTCTCCTTTGCTCAAAATTTTTATGTCAAATGCTTCAACCTTTGCTGGATAAGTTTCCATAACTCCATTAGTTCTTATTTCAATTAAGTCGCCTATGCCAAATTCATTATTGTAATCAAAATCAAATTCATAAAAATTAGTTATTATAGAAGGTGTCATATTATCAATCATTATAAAACTTTTATTATCTATGGATTTTATATATCTACCACTTATACTAAATATATCACCATTCTCATCACTCTCATAAGAAGTAAGATTTTCATCTTCACTAAAATCATCACTATTTTTTTTACACCCAAATAAAATAGTAAAAATTAATAAAACAAAAATTAATTTTAAAACATTTTTTTTCTTCATATAGCTCCCTTCTACACTTATACTATACACATTATAATTTAATTTTTCAATAAGTATATAAAAAAAATATTGTGAGTTACTTATTAACCCACAATATTTATTATATTTTAACTATACTTATCACCTGAAATTACCACATAGAACCAAAGCCAAATTGTCTAAACATATCTCCAAAATCGTCAAATGGAGAATAATATTCATACCCATCTAATTGGTTCCCAGAATTTTGATTGCTGCTTCCACTATCTTCTTTTTTTGCTTCTTCAGTTTCAGTTTGTAATTCCTTTGGTCTATTTCCAAGTGTCACATCTATTTCTTTTTCTACATAAGTCCCACCGTCAAGTCTTTTTACTTTGATTTTTTTAGTTTCTCCTGCTCTCACATGTTGCAACAATTCTTGTAACTCAGACAATGTTTTTATATTTTGGTCATCAAAAGCAACTATAATATCTTTTTCTTTAAGATCAGATTTTGCTGCTGCAGAATCTTCAGTTATTCTAAAGACATATATTCCCTCAGGCATATCTAAACTTTCTGCTGTTTGTGTATCAATATTTTTTGCTGTAATTCCAAGGTAACCTTGCTCTTCTTCTGGAACAGTTTCTCTTGGTTTTTTGCTTGACAAAGTATCAATAACAACTTGTGCTGTATTTGCAGGTATTGCATAACCTACACCCTCTATTGCTGTTCCTGCTGTTTTTGCAACATTTATACCTATTAACTCACCTTTCAAATTGAGTAATGCTCCACCAGAATTACCAGGATTTATTGCAGCATCTGTTTGAATCAATTTTTCTGTACTATTAATTTCTTCTACAATTCTATCTTTTGCACTAATTACACCTGTTGTTACAGACTGACCTATACCAAGTGCATTACCTATAGCAACTACTGGCTCGCCAACTTTCAAATCATCAGAATTTCCAAGAGGCATAACTTTAAGTCCATCCAAAGTAGTTTTTTTCATTTTAGACTTTGCAACAGAAATAATAGCTAAATCTTTTGTGCTGTCTACACCTTTAATAGCTGCTTCTATTGTCTCTGTATCGTTAAATGTTACAGATAGAGAAGAAGAATCAGTTACGACATGGTTATTTGTTATTATAATAACCTCATCATCAGTCATCCCTACTATGACACCACTACCTGAAGCTGGCACTTCATATTCTCTTGCTTGTTGTCTAAATCCAAATAGCGAATATCCATTTTGTATAAATTTTTGCATATTGGTTATAGAAACAACAGATGGCATAACTTCATCTACAAGATTTGCCACTCCATAAACATAACTTTCACTTGACTCCACTACATTATTACTTTCTTTAGAACTTTTTTTTGTAGTCTCATTTTCAGTTGAAGCAGGAGTTTCCTTCTCTACAGCAACACTTACTGGCTGTAAAACATTAAACTCTTTAGCAAGATAATTCACTCCTACAATCACACAACCTGCTATTAAACCAAAAGCTATAGCAGAAATTATCACACTCAATACTTTCTTCATAATATATCAACTCCTTTGTATTTTTAAATGTTACTTTTTATTTTAATAACACAAATTATACGACCTCAATATGTTTTTTTTGTGTCTTTTTTATTATTTATTATTAACATTTTAACCCCCTGGTGCTACTCCTATTGAGGTTACTGACCCAATATCATTACTCGTTATTGATGGCACCGCATTTGACGATACAGCATTTGATGGAGCTGTATTTGATGTATTTGGTATATTTGTTGTAGCTGATGCATTTGTTGTGTTTGATGTATTCAAATTTGGAACTACTGCTCCATTTGGTATATTAGAATAATCGTTTACACTTACTGTCGGTTCCGTAGGGAACATATCGCTCGTTCCATCAGTTGTATTTGGACCTCCAATATTAACTGATGTTGAAGTCCCTGGTGTTATACCACTATTTTGACTACTTCCACTATTAGAACTGCTATTGCTACTACTTGTAGTTTCTCTTGTATTATATGGAGCATTTGTAGAAACAGAAACGCTCTCTATTGTCTCCTTTGTTTCTTCTTCGCTTTCTTCTATAGGCATATTATCACTTGTAGAACTTTCATTTACTATAGTGTTACTTGTAACATTTGACCTCGTAGCCCTATTTGCATTTTGAACGATTCTTCTTGAAGTCGTATTTACATTGGTATTTGTGCTTTCTATATTCTCTGTTTCCAAAGTTTCTAAAGCTTCCGCCATTTTTGCCTCTTGTTCATATTGATGTCTTAATTCAGTTATTTTTCTACTGTAAGTCTGAACTGCACTTGAAGGAGTATAATCTTCATCACCATATAAAACATTATGTATCTTTTTTACAACTGTAACAAGAGTATTTGGAACAACACAACTGCCATATTGTCCCATCATCTCCATAACCATATCATTTACTTCAGGGACTCCTATTGAATCTACAATTTTATAACTACCTATATTGTTTATTAATGATAATAATTCTGTCCAATTATAATTATATGCTACTTCTGGCAATACCGTATCTACTATTCCTTTTACTTTACCTAAGTCAAGTTTTTTTGCTTTTTCAAAACACTGCATCACAACTTCTTTCTGTCTTTCCGTTCTTCTAAAATCATTATCAGAAAATCTTATACGAGCATAAGCCACTGCTTGTATGCCATTTAAATGATTCATCCCCGCAGATGGCACCAAAAAATATCTTATATACTCGTCAGTAATTCCAAGGTGTCTTCCTGTATCCCAGATATATGGATTTAAATACTTAAACTCCGCCTCTGTAACATTTATGTCTACTCCACCTACAGCTTCTATTCCCATTGCAACTGCTTTCCAGTTGAATGTAAAAAAGTTTTTAATATCTAAATCAAAATTTTTATTTATCGCTTTTATAGCCCTTTCAGGACCGCCTCTTGAATAAGCTGCATTTATTTTTCCATAACCATTGTTGTCAGATATATTTAAAAATGTGTCCCTATATATGGACATGAGCTTAACTTCACCATTATCTCTATTTATATTCACTATCATTATAACATCCGAATTGTTGCCCTTGCCCACATTTCCATTTCTACTATCTAATCCAAAGACAGCTATAGTTTGGTATCCTTTAAATATTTCCAATTTCCCTTTTGTAATATTTTCATTGCGGATATACTTTTCATCATATTCCACTACTTGTGTTTTCTTAGAAATCCTTATAACAGTACCAACAACGATAATCAGCGAAAGTGTTATAATTTCCAGAATCACTGCTGCAATTATTTTTAACTTCTTTCCCTTTTTTTTATTTTTTTTGTTTTCGGATATATCAAAGTCATCATTCTTTTCTTTTAGTTTAATAGGGTTTAATTTTAATTTCACTTGAAACTTATTTGATTCTTTTTTATCTTCAACATTTTTTTCTTTATAAAAAAATGGAATAGAACCAAAACGAGATATGTATGAACCATATTTTTTCACGTTTATATTTGATTTATCAATTGAGAATCTACCTCTTGTGCTTTTTAGTGACATATAACTCCTTAATATGCATTTTTATTTATAAAACCTCTAAAGTTCAACTGTGGGCTCGCAGTGCTCGCCCCTACAACTTAATATGCATTTTTATTTATAAAACCTCTAAAGATTGTTAAAATTAGTATTTTTATATCAAGTATCATAGACCAGTTCTCTATATACCATAAATCATATTGTATTCTCCTATCTATTGCAGTGTCTCCTCTAAGCCCATTAACTTGTGCCCAACCAGTGATTCCTGGTCTCACTTGATGTTTTATCATATACCTTGGTATAGTTTCTTTAAATTTCTCTACAAACTGTTCCCGCTCTGGTCTTGGCCCAACAAGAGACATATCCCCTTTTAACACATTGAAAAATTGTGGAACCTCATCAAGACTTGTGCTTCTAATTATTCGCCCTACTTTTGTAACCCTGTCATCATTTTCTGTCGTCCATTTTGTTTTTTCTTCTTCATCTGTTTGCTCTATCATAGACCTAAATTTATACATTACAAAAAGTTTATTATGTAGCCCTACTCTTTTCTGTTTAAATATTATAGCACCTTTACTTGTAAGTTTTATAGCTATAGATATAATAATCATTATCGGTGAAAATATCAATATCCCAACTATGCTTCCAATTATATCAATAGTTCTTTTTATAAATCTATTAAATAACCCTTGCAGAGGAACAGCCCTTATATTTATAACAGGCAAACCATCTAAATCATCTGCTACTGGCATAGTAGGTATTACCGTTCCATAATCTGGAACAAACTTTGTATGCACACCTGTTTTTTCACATATATCTACAACATTTCTAAGTTTATTATACTCACTTAAAGAAAGTGTAATTGCTATTTCATCAAAAGTATTATCACTTATTATTTTTTGCAAATTTGATATTTTATCTATTATTGATACATTTCTATAGCTCACTCCGATATCATGAGTATCGTCTACTATCCCGTGAATAATATATCCCCAACCTGGATTTCTATTTACTCTATCTATAAATTTGAAAGCCGCATCCGAATATCCAACGAGCAATATATGCCTCAAATTAAAATTTCTCTTCCTTAACGAACTCAAAATTATCCGTATAATATTTCTTAGTATCAGCTCAAAAAGTGCATTTGCTGCTACAAAAACCAATACTAAAAGTCTCGAGAAATTATACAAGTATATATTTTTATTCCCCAACAAAAGTATTGTATTTATGAGCAAGAATATAATTATATTTGACTCTATAATTCTATAAGTTTCTCTCAAAAAACCTTCAGTTCTACTTGAAGAATATAGAGAAAAAAAAGCATTTGTCGCTATCGCTACAGGAATTATAACTACCATCGCACTAAAATAAAACCACCAAGGCAAAACACCTAAATTATCTCCTCCAGCACGAAGAATAATTACAACATACCAAGAAAATATATAAGCAATTCCCGTTATAAATATATCAAATAGTATGAACCAACTATGTAATTGTTTTCTTTCACTTTTCACTATTATCCTACTTTTCGATTTACATATTCAAAAATATAATCAAATGTATTAAAGAATAAATCTATCTCTACCTCAATAAATTTAAGTGGGTTTATTTTCTTAAAATTATTTCTCTCTATATCTCTTAAACCCCTTATTCCATCTATAAGTCCAAAAAAATAATCAAGCCCATACCCTCTTCTTATAAAAAATATCTGTTTGAGTAAAGTCCCTAACAATAAAGGTACTATATTTATTAGAATTTGTAAAGTAGGCATATTTTTATATATTAAAAATATATTGTTTCTTGCCGATAAACGGACTTTCAGCTCATTATACTTTGAACCAGTTGTGGCAGAACCCATATGATAGCATATAGCATTTTTTTCAGTTATGCATTTATACCCCATAAGCCTTGCCCTGTAAGATAAATCTACATCTTCAAGATATGCAAAAAACTTCTCATCAAAAAGACCAACTTCTTCAACTTTCTTATTATCATAAATACTCGCTCCTGCACAAGCACTAAATACAACACTATTATTTTTTACAACACTTATATCTTGTCCCGTATATCTTTGATATGCATACCCGAGCAAATTATAATTATCTCCAAAATCATCTACAATATTTTTTTCACTATTACTTAACATTAGAGAAGAAACAGCAAAATAATTTTTATTGTTACATATTGCATTATATAAATTCTTTACAAAATTCGTTGATATAAATGCATCATTATTTAATAGTATGGACCACCTATATTGGTTATCAATAGCATATTTTATTCCTTTATTTACGGCTATGGCAAATCCTAAATTTTCACTAAGTAGAATTGAGTGAAAATTATCATATTTTTTTTCTGTCTCTTTTATAAAATCTACCGAGCTGTCTTCTGAACCATTATCTACTACAAGAACATCAAAATTGTCTATATCTTGTTCATATATGTTATATATACATTTTTTTAAAAGTTCCACCTTTTTATAATGTGGGACAATGATTAGTATATCGTTTTTCATAAACTCTCCTTGATTCTATATATTTCATCATCCATTTTAAACGGCTCTCCTATCTTTTCATAGTTTAGATTCCTAAGAGAGAAGTCACTTTTTCTAAGAGTCAAATTTGGATTATAATATTCATCTCCCTTATTTATTTTGTCTTCCCACTTTTTTAAAAGTTTAGCGACCTCTATATTAAATCTATCAACTTTTTCTTTTGTATCTTCAAGACCTCTCGTTTTACTTTCGTAATGAAAAAACTTCACATAGGGATTATATACTATTAGATATCCTTTACTTCTTATCTTCATACATAAATCTATATCGTTAAATGCAACCCCAAACTCTTCGTCAAATCCCCCTATCTCTTCAAACACAGATTTTTTTGTCATAAGACAAGCTGCGGTGACTGCATTATAATCTTGTACACATTGACCTCTATTCATATATGTAAGTTCATCGTGAAGACCTATAAATGTATGCCCAGCCATTCCTCCAAACCCCATTACTACTCCAGCATGTTGTATCGTCTTATCTCTATATAGTAATAATCCACCTACTGCTCCAACATCTTTTCTTTTTATATAATAAGTCATCTCCTCTATTGAAGTTTCGTTTATCATCTCTACATCATTATTTAAAAATAATATATATTCGCTATCAACATTTTTAACAGCAAAATTATTTATTTTAGAAAAGTTAAAACCGCCTTTATAATACAAAATTCTTATGTCAAAATTGTGTTTTTTTGATATTATATCATAATATTCAAATGTCTTTTTTTCTTTTGAATTATTTTCAACTATTATAACTTCTAAATTCTTATATGTTGACTTTTCAATAGAATTTAAACATACATCTAAATCATCTATGTGGTCTTTATTTGGTATTATAATACTTATTTTATCTTCAACTATATTCTTTTTAAATATGGTATGATATATACCTGGCTTTATGCCATTTTCAATTTTTTCAACAGGCATAAATTTATCTTTGTTGTCATTATAAAAACTCATAAGTGCCTTACTCCCTGACACAAAAGCATACTCTTTTGTCCCTGCATCTTTTGAAGTTGATTTGTCATGACTTCTCCAATGGTATAAAACTTTTTTTATGTGTTTTATTTTATCAACTTGACCTCTTTTCATAATGATGTTTATAATTCTTAAAAATAAATCATAATCTTGTGCACCATTAAAGTCTTCTCTTTCAAAAACTCCATCCTTCTCTATCAGCTCTTTCACTATAGTATTCTTTATTGCAGTTAAGTGACACATATAGTTCATAGACAAAAGTAAATCTAAATTAAAATCTGATTTAAAATGTGGTTCAAAATAATAACTATTTGATACATCTATTTTATCTTCATCCGAATATATAAACAAACTACCTTCATCTTCATTTATCACTTTTGCAATTTCATAAAGTGCATTCTCTGTCATCTCGTCATCATGGTCACATAAAATTATATAGTCTCCAGTTGCGAGTTCCAAAGCCTCATTTGTATTCGCCGCTATGTTTTTGTTCTCTTTTAAGTATTTTATTTTTATTCTTTCATCATTAATCTTAGAAAGAAAATCTCTTGGCCTATTTTTTGAAATGTTATAATCTGTAGCATCTGCTATACACACTTCGTAGTTATCATAAGTTTGATTTAATATTGAAGAAAACAATAACTTTAAAAACTTTCTCTCTGTGTCATATATAGGTATGACTATGGAAAATTTTGGTTTTATTTTGAATTCATTTTTATAATTTTCTTTTTGCCTTTTTAATTCTCTGTCTGTTGGTTTTGTTATTCTATACCATTCATCATAGTCATAATCTACATTTAGCCCTTTAAATACCGATTTCATTTTCCTTATAACTTCTTTTAACCCTTTTTCTCTAAGCATATCAAAGGCATTGAAAAATCTTTTTATTGTTAAATAGTCCATTATTTTTTTGTATCGCTTTTTTGAAAATGAATTAAAATCATCTACTACTTTTCTATTTAATTTTTCTTTTACAGTTTTTTTACTATCTTTAATATATAAATAATAATTTTCACCTTCTACAAAATCAAAAACAACACTGAAGCCTATATTTATTTTATCGTCATCTTTTAAATATAAATTAGCTACATCATTTCTTTTTAGCCTTACAACTTTTGCCTCTATATTTCTTTCTCTGTTTTTTACCGCTATTTCTACTTGATGTATGTTGTCAGAATTTAAAGCCCAGCCCTCAACTCTTAAAGTATTATCAATTATTCTCAATATATCTATACAGTATCTCATTAAAAATTAATCCTCTCTTCTTCAACAACTAAAGGCCTCTTCATACTTCTTTGGTTGATTGCAAGGACATATTCACCTATGACACCAATAAATAATATTTGAACACTACCTAAAAATAACATACCTATCAGAACTGGAATCATACCTGCTGTAAATCTATCCCACCATATAAATTTCATAACTAAATATATTATTGAAACTATGAATGAAAACAAAAGAGCCAAAGCACCTATAAAAGTGGCTATCCTAAGTCCCATTTTTGTATAACTCGTAAATGAGAGCATAGCAGCATCATATAAAGTATAAAAATTATTACTACTTTTTCCTTTTGTCCTTATCCCTTGGTTATAATATATTTCTTTTCTCTTAAAACCAAATTCGGCAACTATCCCTCTAAAAAATGGAGTCGGATCGTCAATCGTTCTTAAAATATCTATAAATTGTTTATCATAGAGTCCAAAACCTGTAAACATTTTTATCTGCTCAACCGAAGAAAACTTTTTACTTAAGTTGTAGTAAAGTTTTTTTAAGTTTTTAAGTAAAAATCCTTCATAAGATTCTTTTTTTACTCCTATAGCTATTTTATACCCTTCTTCCCATGCCTTTAAAAATTCTGGTATCAATTCAACTGGCTCTTGAAAATCACAAGCTAAAGTTATAGTTGCATCACCTGTCGTTTGAAGCATTCCATAATATGGAGAATTAAATTGTCCAAAATTCTTTACATTAAATATAGCTTTTATTTTTTTATTATTTGCACAAAGCTGCCTTAAAAGTTTTTTTGTATCATCTGTAGAGTCATTATCAATGAAAATTAATTCGTAATCATACTTATTACACTCTTTTTCAAACAAATCTACTACCTTTTCTGCCATATTTACTACATTACCTTCCTCATTAAAACAAGGAATCAGTATACTTATAATTTTTTTCATATTGTCATCTCCATTATATTTAAAATGATGGCACTTGGCATAAAAAAATATAAATTTATACTATTGCCATTTGCCACCATTCATTATTTTACACTTTTAACTTCATCACAAAATAAAATTTTATTCATCTTCTGGTAACAATAGACCAAAAGTTCCATCTTTTCTTTTATATACTGCACATGTAGTATCTGTCTCACTATTCTTAAACAAAAAGAATGTATGTCCTATGAGTTCCGCTTGCATACAAGCTTCTACTGGGTCCATTGGCTTTACTATAAATGTTTTCTTTCTAACTATTTTTATATCTTCATTTTCTTCTGCAACTGTTTCGTCACTAAAATTAGCTTCTACTTCTGCTCTCATCAAATTGTGAATCTTGTTATCTTTTATTTTGGTTCTATATTTTCTTATTTGTCTCTCAAGTAAAGTTACTGCCTGGTCTATTGACTTATACATATCTTCTGTATCACAACTTACTCTTAAAACATTTCCTTTTACTGGTATTGTAATTTCAACTATTTGACTGTTTTTTTGAGTTTTTAAAGTCACAGTTGCCTTTGTCTCTTTATTAAAATACTTATCAAGTTTTTTTAACTTGTCCTCTACTTGTGTTTTAAGCGCCTCTGTCAAATCCATTCCTTTTCCTGATATTATTAATTCCATTTATTTTCTCCTTTATTTTATATTTTTATTCTACTTCATTTTCTTCTTTGTTGTTTATCATATTATCTAAAGTATCTCCACTCGCTGCTGTTGATGGATTTCTCTGTATATATTCTTTCGCATATTCTATATCTATATATAGAGCATTATATTTTATTGCTGTCGTTATATATCCTTTCAAATCTGTGTAAACCGCATTTGCATATATATATTCTTTATAGTTCTCTGCTACATATCCACCACCTTGTCCTTTGTCAACTATTTCATCTATGTTATAGTCTTGCATTCCACCACCTTGCATTATAGAAGTGACAAGTCTCTCTTGGTCTATTCCCTCTGCAATCCTTGCATATTTAAGTATTCTTATTAAGTTTCTTCCAGCAAAAGTCTCTACTACTTCACCCTTTGTATTGATAATTTTTCTTTTATTTCCTATGCCATCTTTTGGTGCCACAAAATATACTTCTTCGTTATTTTCAGCATCTCTATATACAAAACTATCCGTTGCCACATATTTTATTTTCTTTTTTACTGTTTCCTTGTTTTCTGTATCCATATTACTTACGGGAAAAATGAGTTCTATTTCATCGCCAATTTTTATTTTTTCATAGTCCTTTTGCTCTATATATGTAGGAATAAATATGTCTGCCTCTCCTTCGTAACATATATTATCTACATTTTTTATATCTTCTATTTTGATTCTAAAACTTATATTAGGATTGCCCATAAGTTTTCCATCATTTTGTTTCCTTATGATGTCAGAAAGTGGACTATCGCTCAATCTATAATAGGAATTAAACTCTTGGTCAGCTTCATTATAATCATCTATATCGGTTGGTGTATCGTCATTATATTTTTCGTATCTCTCTCTTACTAATTTATAATTATGATTTCTATAAGACAATATTCTCAAAAAGTCATCATTTTCTTCTTTAGTAAAGTCGCTCCTATCTTTATTTGCATAAAAATATTCTGACAGCTCTACACCATAAACTGTTTTCGCATTTTTCAACTCTGCTTTGCTAAAAGGTATTAAATCCGAATCACAATAAAAATGTGTATCCCTATATGGCAATACATCATCGAGCATCCTTTGTGTAGGAAATAATACGCTACATGAGGAACACAAGAAACTAATTATTAACAAAGTAGTTATAGTTCTAATTTTGTAAATCTTCATTATTATTCTCCTATTTTTATAAATACTCAATTATTTTATTTATATCATTTGCAAAAGCTACTATATTTTTATAACTTTTTTCATCGCCTGATAAATCACTAAACCCAAATCCGTATTCTACTCCAAAAAACTTACATCCTATCTCTATTGAACCTCTTAAGTCATGCTCTGTGTCTCCTACCATAAGAACTCTACTCATATCTGTTATATTTATGTCTCTTATGCACTTTAACATTATGTCTTTTTTCATAAGCTTTTCATTTTCAATCCCTCCGTGCATAGTATCAAAATATTTAGTAAATTCAAAATGTTCCATGAGAGGAAAAGTGCAATACTCAACTTTATATGTCGCAAGCCCTTGCTTTATGTCTCTTTTTTTTATCTCATCTAAGACTTCGTAAATATGTGGCATCGGAGTTGCATTAAAAAGCTCTTTATGCCTATAATTATCTCTAAATGCCTCAACTACCTCTTTTAATTTATCATCATCTAAATTAAAAACTTCTTTTGCTCTATCTTCAAAAGGTGGACCTATAAAACTATCTATCTCTTCTTCTGTAAGTTTTCTAAAACCAATGTTCTCTGCTGTCAGCACTACACTATTTTTTAAACCAGGCTTAGTGTCAAGTAGTGTCCCATCTAAATCCCACAATATAAGATCAAAATTATGCTTCATAAAACTCCTTTATATCATATTTACTTATGAACTCTTTACCGTTTAGATATTCAAGTTTACCTTTTAAATCAGAAATTCTAATTTTATAACTCATAAGTTTTAACTCACCATTTGTATTGCCATATTTCTTATCACCTATCACAGGATGCCCTATATGAGAAAAAGATGCTCTTATTTGGTGAGATTTACCTGTTAATATTTTTACTTGGACTAAAGTATTATTATTTATATAATCTGCCACTTTATATTGAGTCTCTATTTTCTTATATCCTTCTCTTTCAAATTTTTCATCTTCTCTTATGATAGTTTTGTTTTCTTTTTCATTTTTTTTCGCATATAAAACTATATCTCCATTCTCTCTTTCTACCCTGCCAAAGACCAAAGCCATATAAGTTTTTTCTATATTCTTGTTTATAAAACCACTACTTAAATCTCTTTTTGATATATAATTTTTTGCAAAAACTATGAGCCCTATTGTATTTGTATCAAGCCTATTTACTATTCCACTACCTGTCTCATTTTTTAGAAGTAAATATTTTTTTGTTAAACTATCTATAGATATATCATTTTTTTTATCATCTTGACTTTTTATTCCTCTCCACTTATCTATTATTATTAAATTGTCATCTTCATATATGATATGTTGCTTTAGAGTTTCAATGTCACTTTGTTTTATATTTTCGTACTTATAAAAATTCTTTTCATCCTTTACCGAGAGTTTATCATATGTTTCGTCACTCATATATATGCTTATGCTGTCGCCTGTATTCAATTTTTCAGAACCATCTGCTTTTTTTTCATTAAGTAGTATGTTTTTTTTTCTAAGCATCTTATATATAAAACTTGAAGGGACATTTATTGTTTTTTGTAAAAATTTATTGAACCTAATGCCATTAAATTTTTCATCTACATATATTTTCTTCATCTTAATGATTTCTATTTTGTGCCATATATGGGTTTTCCATATTATTTTGCCCATACATCATCTGCTTTTGCATTTCAATATCATTTTTCTTTTGTATGCTCTCTTGTAAATTATTTCTCATCATTATGACTTCGTTCAATTTTTCTCTAAGCACATTTATATTTGTATTCAATATATCCGTTGTCTCTTTCCCTAAACTTTGAATATAATTTATCATATAGACGAGAGAATCATCATACTCTTTTAATGCCCTGTCTTGTATGCCCTTTATGCTTTTTTCTGCATTTTCTATTATGTCAGTTGCCCTAACATTCGCCTGATTTATTATCTGATTTGCTCTCTCTTCCGCTATTTTTACTTGCTCATTTTCATCAAGAAGTCTATCCCTCATAACACTCGCTTCTTTTACTATTCTTTCTGCATTCGCTCTTGCTTCATCTATCGCTTGAGCTTTTGACCTCTCAAGTTCTCTCGTTTTATCATTAAATCTTTTTATCTCT